>JBAIXS010000232.1:0-2503 GCA_037916395.1 Candidatus Sulfobium mesophilum | reverse complement strand
TCTTGCTCAGGTCTATCCTGATGGGTATGAAATCGTCCATTATCTTTTTTGCGATCTTGGGATTACTGTAGACTTCCTTTTCAAGAAATTCGCAACGCGGACAGCCCTTGCCATAAAAGAAATCCAGGATGACGGGTTTGCCTTCAGCCTTGGACTTTGCCTGGCCATCCGCAAGGGTGTACCACTTGACGCCAACGTCCGCGAAGGCATAAGAAGCAAACAGCAGCAAAACGATTGTGAAAACTATACCAGCTCTTTTCATACAGGTCGCCCTCTCTTTCTTTTCTTTTTATGTTATCACATTTCATAATGCCCATACCCCGATTTCCGGACCGAGCCCGCTGAGTTCTCCGTTTTACCTATTGTTTGTTTTAAAATGAAAGGTGCCGATAATAGACTTCATCAAATCCCTGGAGACCGACAGGGAATTTCAGCTTCAGGTCGCCGGATATAAATACATTCAGCCCGCATCAGTTTGCTTCGGCGAACTCGAAGTCGGCGACAACCTAAGGGCCGCATTGTCTCAGAATGGGATAGACCGCCTTTACAATCACCAGACAGAGACCATACGGCTCCTGAGAAAAGGCTGCAATGTAGTGCTAATGACGCCGACTGCCAGCGGAAAGAGCCTGACGTATAACATTCCAGTGCTTGAGTCCATAATTGACGACCCCCATAGCACAGCCCTCTACCTGTTCCCTTTGAAAGGACTCGAACAAGACCAGATGAAAAACTTGAATGAACTGTCCGTCCTCGCCGGCCTCGGTGAGGCAGGGAAGGTTTATGACGGTGATACAGCCTCTTTTGCAAGAAGGAACATCCGGGAATGTCTGCCCAATGTGATATTTACCAATCCTGATATGCTGCATCTTGCGTTATTGCCCTTCCATAAGAAATGGGAAGATTTTTTTCGGGACCTTAAATTCATAGTAATTGATGAGGTCCACGCCTACCGCGGCGTCTTCGGGTCCCATGTCGGACAGGTATTAAGAAGACTCAGGAGGGTCTGCGATCTTTACGGCTCATCACCGGCATTCTTCGCCGCCTCCGCTACAGTAGCAGAACCGTTAAAACTCGTGGGGGACCTTGCCGGTGTTCCATTTGAGGCTATAACCGAAAGCGGGGCGCCTTCGGCCGGGAAACATTTTTTTCTGGTTAATCCGATAGAAAGCCCTTACACATTAGCCACCCGCCTTTTCGTTCAGTGTTTAAAGGCCGGCATAAGGACAATAGTTTTTACAAAGGCAAGAAAAATAACTGAACTCATCTATACATGGACATTGAATTATGCCCCGGAGCTGGAGGAAAAGATAAGCCCGTACAGGGCAGGTTTCCTGCCTAAGGAAAGGCGGGAAATCGAGGCACGATTGTTCAACGGTGAATTGCTGGGGGTTATCTCCACAAGCGCCCTAGAACTGGGTGTCGACATCGGCGGACTTGACTGCTGCATTCTTTGCGGATATCCGGGTTCGGTGTCGAGCACGTGGCAAAGGGCGGGCCGTGTCGGAAGAAAGGGAGAGGAATCTTTGGTGGTACTTATAGCCGGCCAGGACGCGCTTGATCATTATTTCATGAGACACCCCGAAGAGTTCTTTGAAAAAAGCCATGAGGCCGCTGTGACAGATCCATGGAACAAGAACATCTTAAAGAAACATCTCCTTTGCGCTGCGGCTGAAATTCCCCTCAGGCAGGACGAGACAACGTATGATATCAACAGAAATCGCCCCGTTATTGATGAACTGCTGAGTGAAGGAAAGTTGTCACACGGGAAAAAGGGAAATGCCTGGATTTCCACCAACAGACATCCTCACCGGGAGGTAGCTATAAGGGCAGTTGGAGATCGCTTCTCACTGGTAAATGAAGGAGGCAGGCATATCGGGGAGCTAAGCGGATGGCGGGTCTTCAAGGAAGCATATCCTGGCGCGGTATACCTTCACCGCGGCCGGCAGTACAGCGTCCTCGAACTTGACATCGCAAAGAAAAGGGCTGTCTGCAAAGAACTCAAATTGCAGTATTACACTCAGCCGCTCAGCGACGGGAAAACCGAGATCATTCAGGAAATGGAAAAGCTGAAAATCGGCGCAACACAATTCTTCTGGGGGACAGTGAGGATCACCAGCAGGGTCACCGGATATGACAAAAAAAGGACTCTCGACAGGCGCAGGATTTCAAGCCATGATCTTGATCTTCCGGAATATGTATTTGAAACCGAAGGCCTCTGGACAGTGATAGACAGTCTGACAAAATCGGAGATTGAGTCGGCTGGATTTGATCTGGGCGGAACACTTCACGCGGTAGAGCATACTGCCATTGCGGCCATGCCGCTCTTTGCCCTGTGTGACAGGGGAGACATGGGCGGTCTAAGCCATACATGCTTCCCGGATTTCGGTCTGCCGGCGATATTTCTCTACGACGGCTATGAAGGCGGGGTCGGGCTTGCGAAAAGGGCTCTTCAGATCGGGAAAGACTGGCTGAAGGCGACATTAGGGGTTATCCAGGAGTG
>JBAIXS010000231.1:0-9452 GCA_037916395.1 Candidatus Sulfobium mesophilum | reverse complement strand
GGATTTTATAGGCGACCAGAACAGTCCTTCCCCATATGCCGACACGGAACAGAGCGAGATGTCCGAAAGGATGCTCATGGTTCTCAAGACGCTCAGCCCGAAGGAGGAAAAGGTGATCAGGATGAGGTTCGGGATAGGCGTCGACAGGGACCATACGCTCGAAGAGGTTGGCAGATATCTTTCCCTGACGCGTGAGCGGGTGCGCCAGATCGAGGCAAAAGCCCTGAGAAAGCTCAAACATCCCGGAAGACTGAGGGTGCTGAAGATACTCACAGCTGCATAAACCGGAAAGTAACAGTTAAAGTTTCTCTGCTTTTCCCGATAAATAGTAATCGTGTCATCTTCAGCGCTTTTTTTGAGGCTGGAAGGACATAGCGTTGAAGCGGTTTTTTTGCCCGATACTCAGATATCCCTTAATTTGATAATAATGAGGGCAAATACCTTGGAGGTCGCAGACCGAGAATGAGCGCCAATACTATGTTCTTCCATCATTACGACAGCTTACTTATGAATAATTGGTCAGCCCTCTGCAATGCCGAGCTTCTTTATTTTTCTGTAAAGCGTGGCAAGGTCCACCCCAAGCTGAAGTGCTGTCTCTTCCTTGCGCCAGTCGTTAGCCTGAAGCGACTCTCTGATAATCTTTTCCTCATAGTAATCCAGTCTGTCTTTCAGGGTATGCATGCCTGATAGGCTTTCCTGAGCCTTCACCTTATCAGGCAGTTCCGCCAGGCCGATTGTTTCTGAACCACATAAGACAACAGCTCTTTCGACAACATTTCTTAGTTCTCTAATATTTCCTGGCCAGGAATAGCTGTTGAGTACTGCAAGCGCTTCGTCAGTTAAACCTGTCACCCTCTTATTGTTTTCCTTGCTGTACTTCTCGATAAAATGCCAGGCAAGAACTTTAATATCTTCCTTTCGCTCCCTTAACGGAGGAATCTTCACTTCAATTACATTTAGCCTGTAGTAGAGGTCTTCTCTGAAAAGCCCCTTCCTGATCTGCTCTTCAAGATCCTTGTTTGTAGCAGCAATGAGTCTGACGTCCACAATCACTGTTTTGGTGTCGCCCAACGGATGGACCTCGCCCGTCTCCAAGACCTTAAGTACCTTGGCCTGAAGTCCCAAAGGCATATCACCTATCTCATCCAGGAAAAGCGTTCCCTGGTCCGCCATTGTTATCAGCCCCTTTTTATCGGCGGTTGCCCCTGTAAAAGCTCCCTTCCTGTATCCGAAGAGTTCGCTCTCAAGCAGGGTTTCAGGGATAGCTGAGCAGTTTATCGAGATGAAAGGCTTGTCCTTGCGCTGGCTGTTTACATGCACAGCCTCGGCAACCAGTCCCTTGCCGGTGCCGCTTTCACCCAGGATAAGAATATTTGAACGGGTAGGGATCACCTTGCTCAGCACATCAAAGACCTGCGCTATCTGCGGAGAAACGCCGACAAATTTCCGGCTTCCAAACTGCTGGCTCAACTGCTGCCTCAGCACCAGGTTTTCCATAAGCACCTTTTTGTGCTCAAGGAGCCTCCTGACCGTCATCTTGACGTCTTCATTGATGAAGGGCTTTACGATATAGTCGCTTGCGCCCTTCTTCATCGCTTCCACAGCAGACTCCACTGATGCAAAGGCTGTCATGATAATGACTATCAGGCCGGATCGCAGGGTGAGTGCTCTTTCAAGGACCTGCAGTCCGTCGATATCGTCCATCTTGAGATCAGTGATAACAAGATCAAAATCGTCGGCCTCAATTTTTTTTAGCGCCTCTCCGCCACTGTTGGCTGTCACTCCCTTGTATCCCTCACGGGATAAAAGAAATTCAAGCGCCCTGCAGATGTCCCTTTCATCGTCTACTACTAATATCTTTGCTGTTTCAGCTTTCATAATACGGCAGCCTCACCCTGAAAATCGTTCCTCCCTCAGGTCTGTTTTCAACAACAATATCGCCCTGATAGCTTTTGACGATATTATAACTGACCGCAAGACCAAGACCTGTCCCTTTTTCCTTAGTAGTAAAAAAAGGATCGAATATCTTTTCGAGATGCTCTGCCGGAATCCCCGACCCCGTATCGGCAACCGATATCTCTACTTCCTCGTCTAATTCTCTGGCCTTTATGTCCAGGTTTCCACCATTTGCCATGGCATCAGCCGCGTTGAGGATTATGTTTAGCAACACCTGGACCATCTGGGTCTCATTTACCCTCACGGGCGGCAGTCCCTGCGGAATGTCCACGCTGAGCTTTATGCCCTTCATCCTTTTGTCATATTTTACAAGGTCGAGCGTCGCGTCGACCAGTTCAGAGGCATCATGATGCCTGAGGTCCGATTCCCGAGTCTTTGAAAAACTGGACATCTGTCTTACGATATCCGCTATCCGGGTGATATGCTTTGCAACGGTGTCAAGACTCTCCCTGGTGAACTCGTCATGGTCCATTTCTCTTAATATCTGGACATAGGAAGATATGGACGTCAAAGGGTTGCCGATCTCATGAGCAACTCCGGCTGAAATCCTTGCGAGAGCCGAGAGTTTCTCAGACTGCATCAGACGGTCTTCCATCTTTTTAATGTCCGTAACGTCCTGGATCAGGATGAGTGACTGCCTGTGGCCCTGCGGCGCAATCAGCGGAGTGGATGTAATCTGGAAATAACCTTTCTTATTTCCATAGTCATGATATATCACCTCGCGAAGCATTCTGTCGTCGACAATGGCGCGCTGAATATTGTTTTCCCCGTATATTTTCTCCATGGTTATCGTTTGGAATGAGTCTTCGCCCAACCACGCAAGGAGCGTCTTGTTCGCCCATATCACTCTCCTGTCGACATCGTCCATCACACAAAGACCGCCTTCTATCGCGCTGACTATTGCGTCAAGTTTCTCTTTTTCTTCCTTCAGTTCATCTGTCCTGACGACAACCATCTCCTCCAGCCTCATAGCATATTCCTGGATTTTAGTCTTGAGGTTCACTTCCTCTGTCACGTCACTGCTTGAAAGAATAATGCCCGCCACTTCACCATGGAGAATAAGAGGGCAGATGCTAATATTAAGATAAAGTTTTTCGGTTCCAAGAGGATAGAGATAGTTGCTCAACCTGTGGTTTTTTCCCGCGAGACATTCTTCCAGGATACTTTTGATTGCGCCTGTCTGCCGGTCGGCATCGCTAATCGGGAAAACCGAGAAGAAGCTTTCTCCCAAAATCTCCTCCTTTTTCCGGTTGCACAGACGGACATGTGCGGAGTTAACGGTCCGGATGATCATGTCACGGTCAAGGACCATGATCATGGACTCGGTGCTTTCGAGGAGGTTCTCAAGATAGTCCTTGGCCTGCACAATTTCCTGCTCCAGCAGTTTTTGAGTCTCAAGATATTTCGCCTTCTCTTCAGCCTTTACCCTCTGCCTGTTTATCATTACTATGGCGAAAGCCCCGACGACAGTGGCTAAAAAGATCGAAATCACAAGAAGAGAATGGAGTTTCATGCTCTTCCTTATGCTGAAGGTCACCTCCGAATACGGTATCGATATGCAGACTATCCACGACAAATCGGCGACCTTCGTACGGGAAAAAGCGATCAGTTTGTCCTCACCGTAAGGCGCGATATAGGAGCTGAAGCCGATGTCGCCGCTCTCTAAAATCTTCCTCTCGACATCGAAGGACTTATGACAATCAAAGCAGGACCTGTCTGCCTTAAATAGGTTCTTGCCTACCATCTTGGGCTGGGTTGGGTGATAAAGAAGTGTGCCGTTTCCTGACATCATCCATGCGTGCCCTCTGATGCCGGCCCTTATCGGCGCCAGGAATTTTCTGCTTATCGTGTCTATTGAGAGTTCCATTATCAGGAGGCCTCTCCTTGCTGAACCCCGCATAACAGGCGCCAGAAGAACCAATTTCCTATCCTGGGCAAGCCTGTCAAGATATGTCACCTTGCCGGGCGGCAAAGATGCAAGGTTTCTGAAATGCTCGATGTCGGAGGCGTTAACCGGTTCGCCGTGAGAACTGAACATCGCCCGTCCGCTGCTGTCAAGTATCTTGATGGTGACGTTTACGTCTTCGCTAAGGTCCACATAGGCGGTATAGACCGATTCCTCCATAGTCTTGCCGCTGAGCCCGCCCTCTCCCAACAGACGCGTCAGCGAAAGAGTCTCGCCCTCGACATGGTGGAGTTCACCTTCGATGCTCTTCGCTACGGATTTCGCTATAATAAGTTGCTGGCGGTTAAACTGCTCCGCCATCTCGCTCTGGTAGCTCTCCTGGAAAAACATATTGAGTGTAATGATGAGGGAGATGATAAAGACAACCAGTATAAAAAGAAGTACGTTGGTCTTCAAGGCTTGCTTTCTTCGCCTCCGGGCAACCGCTCAGAAGAGTCCGATAAAACCTCTTCGACCTTTTCCCTCATCCGCTTGTGGTGGCTCCCCTCCCAATAGACTTTGCCGCAGTCCCCGCACCGTTTGAAGGCGACTGAATTAAGGTAGATAAAATCAGGGACGAAATCTCTTACCTCTTCTTTTTGGGAGACATCGAAAAGGAGGCCGTTACATGCCGCGCATCTGCCGCACAAGTCGGCATGCCTCAGATCCAGCAGTGTCCCGATCTGACTGAGTTGGTCAAATACATCATCTTTCCAGATAAAGATGACGCCGGGCAACCCTTTCGCCCTGGATAGCTGTCTGTCCCTTGTCAGTATCGTTCGCTCCTGTTGCCTCGCTATTCTCACAACCTCCCTGTCGTCTATATCCGGATAATATAATACATCGAACCCCAAAATCCGCAGCCATTTTGCAAGACGGCCGAGCATCGCATCGGCAATAAATTTCATATCTCAATTATATGATAAAAAGCGAGATAGAAAACCTTTGTTTATAATAACATAAGAGCTGACGGGAGGGCTGAAAGACCCGGGCCTGTATTACCAATATCCTGTAGTTGTTCCGCGCTTTTCAAGTTCTTTCAGATAGAAACCGGGGAACGTAGTAATTTGCATTAAAGCTCACCTTTAGTTACAGCTAACCGCGCTCTGGCTATTTTCTAAGTCGCCACTAGTGAAGAGTGGGCAGGCCTGAATTCTGGAATGCCTTTAGGAGATATCCATGCTATACTGCTTTATAAGGCTTTTTTCGCATAGCGGAGGACACCAATGTCAGAGAACAGAAAGATCCGGAAAGTCGTCAAAAGCAAGCCAACAATCGAGGGAGCAGGCGTTCATCTCAGGCGAGTTTTTGGAAACAGCGAAGTGCCGCTCTTCGACCCATTCCTGCTGTTGGATGATTTCCGCAACACCGAGCCCCATCGATATATTAAAGGCTTTCCCTGGCACCCTCACCGCGGAATCGAGACGATAACGTATGTCCTTAGGGGCGATGTTGAACACGGCGACAGCATGGGAAACAATGGCGTCATCACGTCCGGAGACACGCAGTGGATGACCGCCGGCAGCGGCATCATCCACCAGGAAATGCCCCGTGGAGACGAAAACGGCGTGATGGAAGGTTTTCAACTTTGGGCAAACCTTCCGAAGTCACACAAAATGATGGATCCTCGCTACCGCGACATCAAAAACGTGCAGGTGCCTGAGGTAGTAACAAAAAGCGGTTCCCGCGTCAAGGTTATTTGCGGTAACGTGGATGGCAAGCAGGGCCCCGTCACTGACATTGTCATCGATCCGGAATATCTCGACGTTACGGTGCCGGCTTCTTCCGATTTTGTTCACAAAACGAGGCGCGGTCACACAGTCCTCGCCTACGTAATCTCGGGCAAGGGCGTCTTCTGTAACGAAAAGAATCCCTTTGCCTATGATGTCGAGGGCGTCAACTATTTTGATATGGAGCGTGATCCGTATATTCACAACGGCATGGCGGTCCTCTTCGGAGACGGCGACCAGGTAACAGTCTATGCCCAGGGCGATCCGGTCCGTTTTCTGCTCATTTCAGGCAAACCTATCGGTGAGCCGGTGGCATGGTACGGTCCTATCGTAATGAATACATACGAGGAGTTGCAGACAGCTTTTGAAGAGTATCGGGACGGCACGTTCATAAAATATGGCCGCCGTTAGCCGAGATGTTCTTTATATAGGACCTATCAAAATCCTTTCTTATTAAAAAACTGATCAGTTGAATGTTTTGAGAACGTACTCTGCGATTTTTCTCGCGTCTTCATCGGACAATTTCTTCTGGTCAAATATCTTCATGCCAGACCATTGATTAGGGTGAAAGTCAAAGGCACCCGGGTTCCTCATCTTTTTGACTATATCGTCAGCAGTCCTGATGTTGTTCCTTTCGAGGTCCTTTTTAGACAGCGTTTTGTCCCTGTTGAGTATATTGCCGCCATCCGGATGACAGGGTGAGCAGTTTTGTTTGAAGAGCGCCTCACCGGGTTTCTGAGGCTCTTCCGCAAAAAGCACAACAGCAAGACCCATTAGCAATAACAAGATGAGAATCAATCGTGCCGTCTTCATTTAGCTACCTTCCTCCTTCCAACTCAGCCGTCATATCATATACCAGCCTTATCGCGTCTGATGTTGCTACGGACAGTTTATCACACAGTATGCGGTTGGAAAAACATTTTCTTAACACTCCTTGAATAGAGGAGTCGAACAGGCTAGAATTTAGTCATTAAGGGTGATTCTCTATCTGAAAGGAGCCTCTATGGGAAAGATATCGTTGCTCGCAATGATTGGAGTTCTTGCAGTGTTTATTGGCTGCACGCATATGCAAAGCGCAAAGGAGGTGCCCCGCATTACAAAGGAGGAACTTAAGGCTAAACTTGGATCATCCAATATGGTTCTTTTGGATGTGAGGGCCAGGAGCGACTGGGAAGGGAGCAACGAGAAAATTACCGGCGCTGTCCGGATGGACCCGGACGCTGTCGATACCTGGGCCGACACATTGCCGAAGGACAAGGAGATAGTTCTTTACTGCGCCTGACCGCATGAAGGCACAAGCGCCCGTGTGGCGGAAAAGCTCATTGCGAAGGGGTTCAATGCAAAGGCTGTCAAGGGTGGATGGAGAGAATGGGCGGCGGCCAAATATCCCGTCGAGAAGAAATAGGCGATCTTTGTCTGTCGTCGCGCAGCAAAGCTTCTGAAGATTCTCCCCTCTTTCGTCGGGATGAAAAAGTCCTTCCCGAAAGATTTTAGGACATGGAGACCGGTCGCCGCATCGAACGATTCACCACTGCGACTGCAGATCTCCCCGGGAGAAAGCGCGCCTATGGTCTGCCAGAACTTCTCTCCGCCCGAGGACATGAGAGTATCATAGCCCAAACATTGTCATGATCGACGTTTCCTGAAGCCAACGCCAATGGAGCAAGATATTTGGGCGACTTGAATCTATTCTTTAATCGCCTTCTTTTCGACGCAACAGACGAAACCCTTCCCGGATGTGCTGCAATCGACGTCGGCGACTTCCCCCTTTTGCTCCCCCTCGCCTATTTCAATCTGCTTGATCGCCTTCTCACCTTCGGAACACTCTTTTTTGCACTGTCCCCCTGAGATGGCCTCACATGTCACCAGATATTTTGCCGTCTTTCCCTTCGCCGTCTTTCCCGCCAAAGCCACCGTCGGTATTAAGACTAAGGCTAAAATAATAATCAAGTAGCGCATTCTTCACCTCTCCCACAACTGATTTCCCCACCCGCATAAGAGGCAGAGTATGGCTCGACTCTCAACAATTTAGCACGAAAGGCACGAAGTGTCTAATAATAATTGGTTATCCGGGCGATTATCTGAAGTGGAAGGGAAGTCAGCAGTTATGAAAAAGTTGAAACTGTTGCGGGGTCCGCGAAGCAGCCGTGGGCAGGCCTATATCAGCAAGCAATTTTCATGTTACGCCCTGTATTCTCCGGAAACCAGACCACGCCAGGCCTCTACCAGTTTTTTTTGCTGCTTCCTGATGCAGAGACTTGCTGCAGATTCCTAAACCGGCTTCATTCTATTCCTACCCCGCATTGGCAAGACAAGAAGGATGATATAATGATTTTGGATGGAGACCGCATGCGCATAACTCGTGGTTTATGTGTTTTCCTAATAATTTCATCGCTCTTTTCTTCTCCATGGTGTGAAGTATCATACTGTAATGAATCATCACCTAGCGAGCAGGAATCTCTTATCAATAAGTATCATGAGATCGAAGAGGAGTTGAAGGAAAGTCTTTTCGCCATTCCTTTCCATATAGAATCGTCCGAAAGTAATAATACGTCCTACGGGCATCTCTATAGCATTATTAACTATCCTCTCGACACTCTAAAAAGTGAACTTCTGGTGCCTGCCAGTTGGTGCCAAATTGTTTTGCTTCATCCTGATATAAGGGCGTGCACTTATCAGCAAATGCATGATCGATGGCTACTCCATATCTATAATGTCGCAAACTTTTCCAAACCTCTTGGGGATGCGTATCATATGAAATTCGTATTCCCAGCACGTGCGGCGGAGAGCCTTTATTTCGACGTTGCATTCACTGCTGATGAGGGTCCTTTTCATACACAAGCTCATCAATTTGAATTTGAAGCGATACCATTAACCATGGATACAGCATTTATTCATTTGAGGTATTCATACCGTTACAGCTCATGGGGACATTTTCTTATGACGATTTTCAGCAGCGGTAAGGTGGGCTTCAGTGTTGTTGGCATGGATGGTGACCACAAACCCGTTTATATAGATGGTCCGAGGGGTTCTGTCGAACGTAATGTTGCGCGCTTTTATCTTGCTGTTATGGCGTACATGGATACGCTAAATATTCCCGTTGAACAACGATTTGAGAAACGGATCAGTCTTTGGTATGATTTGGCCTCTCCATATAGAAAACAACTTCTCGGAATGAAGAAGGACGAGTATCTGACTTACAAGAGACAAGACCAGAGGAATCAGCAAAAACTTCAAAGTGATGTGTACAACGAAGCAGGAGGCGTCGAGTGAGTGATGCATGTTCTAAAGACCAAGCGAGAATTGCCCGAGGAAGCCTTCATAGGACTAAAGCTATGGCAGTTGCACTTCTGAGCGCCGCGCCGAGGTTGGCTGGTTCTTTTGCGTCTCCCACCACATAAACCTCTGCTACAAGTCCTTTAAGCGTTTCAGCGAGGGAATCAGCGGAGACAGAACCAGTGGAGAAAATCACCGAGTCAGTCGATAATTCTTTTCTGATACCGTTTTCGTTATCGACGATGACTTTTCCGGCCTCGATAGCCGTCACCTTTGTGCCTGTCAGGATCGTGACGTTCTTGTTCTTGAGTCTTTTGAGAAGTTCCTGTTTCGGGATCTCCTTCATCCTGTGGAGCACCTCTTCGAGCGCTTCCACGATGATGACAATCATGCCTCTCTCTGTGAGAAGGTCAGCCGTCTCACAACCGATGTCACCGCCGCCGACGATGACCACGTTCCTTCCGAGATCGACATCTCCCTCGTAGACCCTCCTGACGTCATACACTGAGGGTAAATCTATGCCAGGGACATTCGGAAGAGAGGGC
>JBAIXS010000230.1:0-3591 GCA_037916395.1 Candidatus Sulfobium mesophilum | reverse complement strand
TGCTCAGGACGGCGGATAACATTCCGAAAGGCCGGATCATTCCGAATTATACAGGCGAAGACAGTTCTGCCATATGGATGGCCGCCCCGATTAACTTCAACGACAGCCTGATTGGAGTGATAGGAATCGGAAAGCCCAGGAAACAAACTGGAAACGAGGGCAATTTCATGAAGATGATCGCCGATATAGCCGGCGTAGTAATTATGAACCGTACATTGTTTGGCGAAACTAAGCACAAGTCGGAGACGGACCCGCTTACGGGGCTATCCAACCGCCGCTACTTTTTTCAGATGGCCCAGAACGCTGTGGAGAAGGCAATAAGAGACTCTTCACCCATCTCCATTTTTCTTTTTGGCCTGGACCACTTCAAACACTACAACGATACCAACGGCCATACCGCCGGTGACAGGCTTTTAAAAGAGCTAAGCAGAGTTATTCTTAAGGTGACGAGAAAGACCTCAGTCGTCGCACGATATGGCGGTGATGAATTTATCGTCTTGCTCCCAGGACTGGAGAAAGAAGATGCATTTATATATGCCGACCGACTGAGAGAATTGATTTGTTCGCATCAATTTCCGAACTATGACATGCAGCCTCTTCAATGCGTATCCATAAGCGGGGGCATAGCCAGTTTCCCCACGGATGCCGGCTCAATGAGGAGGGTAATAAGCCTAGCGGATGCTGCGCTTTATCAGGCGAAATCTGATGGAGGAAATAGAGTGATAAAGCATGAACCTTTATTTCTTTCAAAGGCAGAAGTAAGTCCTGAAATATTGGAAAAGACTGTAGCATCTATCACAGCCAGCTGATTAATGAGGAAAAGAGGAGAAGGTTAGAAAGCCACTCCGAATGCGGCGTTAAAATCATCTGCAATCTTCACAAACTCAGCAGGAAGGATGCGCCGAACCTTTTCGATGATGACGCGGGGAATATTTTTATAGTACGCCTGGGCTATGCCGCCTGTCATGCAGGCAATAGTGTCGCTGTCGCCCCCCAGCGAAACCGCTTTTCTGACCGCGTCCTCGTAATCCTTTGATTCCAAAAAGGCGATAATCGCCTCCGGCACCGAGCCCTGGCAGGTAACGTCGAAGCGGTAGCCCGGCCGTATTTCATCCAGTTTCCTGCGCAGGTTGTACCCGAATCGGGCCTCAATAAAAACCTGAATTTCCTCTTTGGTTTTTCCGTTACGGGCGAGAAATGCCGCTGAGGCGACGGCCTGTGCACCTTTTATTCCTTCAGGGTGATTATGGGTAACCCCAGCGCTCCTTTTTGCTTCGCCAAGGACAGCTTCGAGATGGGGATAGGCAAACCCCACAGGGCTGACTCTCATTGCAGAGCCGTTTCCGAAACTGTTATAGGGTCGGGGGTTACGGGAAACCAGCCATTTCCTGAAAAGACCTCCATATCCGGCATCAGGATATCTTCGGCCATATTCCCTGAAGGCTTCCGCATATCCCCTCCCGCTTAGGATGCAGTCAGCCACAGCAACAGTCAGGACAGTGTCGTCCGTGAACCTGCAATAGGGGCTAAAAAGCTCAAAATCAGTTGTCTTTATATTTCTCCATTCGTAAACGGAGCCGATGATGTCGCCTGCTATCGCACCGATCATGTAATACCCTTCACGTCTTCCTGCTGACAAGCCGGGCTATGGCCTTCGGCGGAGTGCCGATGATCCCTTCAAAGTTATGTATCACTTCCCAGTCTTTAAACAATGAAAGAAGTTCGCCGGCCTTTAGGAGGTGGTTAGGGTTTCTCGGCTTTCCGAATCGGGCCTGTTCAGTCGTAAACGTCTCATAAATTATAATGCCGCCTTGTTTCAATGACCCCTTAACGAAGGGGATGAGGGGGCGGTGGAGATACCTAAACACAAGCACTGCGCTAAAAGTGCGGCCTTCAAGGGGATTGATACCGTCACGTTCGAAGTCGACATGCCAGAATTCTGCGGATATCCCGCCTGTCTGCGCGTTCAGTCTCGCCTGATTGAGCGCCTCTTCCGACCGGTCTGCCAGAACGACTGAGCAGCCCTTTGAAGCAAGGAATATCCCGTTATGTCCGTCGCCGCAGGCAAGATCAAGGACCGGAAAATCTTTCAGATCATCGGAGAACAGATATGAATATTGAGCAAGAAGTTCATCGGGACCGGACTCTCTCCTGAAGTCAGCCATGTACGCCTCCGCAGCAAAATGCCTTTACAATTTTTGCCCCTAACTATTGCCGCCTTATTACTAGCGATACCTGCCGGACAACGGCACTACCAACATCCATGGTAAAGTCAGCCATTTGCGTTCCCTGTAGTTTGCAAGACCGATAGTCATCCTGTCATGTCCGGATGCCGGCTGGTCGCGGTATGTGCCAAAAAGACGGTCCCACCAGGGAAGATTGAACCCGAAATTACTATCCGTTTCCTTTATTATCACTGAATGGTGCACGCGATGCATATCAGGGGTAACAATAAAAAACCTCAGTATCCGGTCTGTCTGCCCATTCATTAAGATATTGCTGTGGTTGAACATCGACGTTGCGTTCAATAATACCTCGAAGGCAAGAATCGACCAGGCTGGCGCACCCAGAATAATCACCATGGCCGCCTTGATGCCCATCGATAGGATGATCTCGATCGGATGGAATCTCGCTCCCGTTGTGACATCGATATCGAGATCGGCATGGTGCATTCTATGAAGCCGCCAGAATAATGGAACCTTATGGAAAAGGAAATGTTGGACATATATGGCGAGATCGAGTAGCACTATCGATATTATTCCCGCCCACCATGAGGACAGTGCCGCATAGTTGAAGACGCCCCATCCATTCTCCATGCTAAGAAGGGCCACTCCTACAGCCGACATCGGGAAAAGCAGGCGAAGCAGTGCGCTGTTGATGAATGAGATTCCTATGTTATTAAGCCACCTGATGCTCCTGGGACTGGTCAGTCTCCTGCGGGGCGCGATCACCTCCCAGGCAGCCATAAAAGCGAAAATAGAAAAGAAAATGGCAAGCCGAATAAACACCTCATTATCTAGTGTAAACGCGTTCATAAAATCGCCTCACCTTTAATTATTATAAATCTGTTTTTTTCGGCGGCAAGCGACCTGAGCCCGGCAAGAACGCCCCGTGAGAGAATTGGTAACGCGGTTATTTTGATTATTCGCTAAAGCAGTCTTTCAATTTTCTTTTTTATCTCCTGATCGGTCCAGTCGTACTCTCCGAAAAATTTCTCAATGATAAAGCCATTTTTATCGATCAGGAAAGTTGTAGGCATCGAAAATACCTTATACTGTTTAGTCACCGAGCGGTCTGCGTCATAGAGCACCTTAAGGTCGAGGTTGTGCTTGATTACAAAGTCCCTTACGTAGCTTTCCGACCGGTCTGCGGAAATAGCAACGATCTCGAGCCCCCGCCCTCTCATCTCCTTGTAGAGTTTGTTGAATACCGGCATCTCCGAGATGCACGGGGGGCACCATGTCGCCCAGAAATTAAGAAGGACGACTTTTCCCTTCAGGGATGAGAGAGTAACAGGCCGTCCGCCAAGGTCTTTTAAGGAAAACTCCGGAGCCTTAATAAGTTTGTCGATCTCTGAGGGGGAGACAGGTT
>JBAIXS010000229.1:0-2008 GCA_037916395.1 Candidatus Sulfobium mesophilum | reverse complement strand
ATCTTAGATCCGGAGGGAAACGCACGCTTCATGTCCTGACCGGACGCCACGCCTGTTTCGGAGTTTGGGATGAGACCGCTGAGTCCATTTCCCAGCTTCACAAAGACGCCAAAAGGCATCACCTTATCAACAACGCCCTCGAGCAGTTCACCCACGGCAGGGAGAACGATAGTCTGCGGCTTTGGTTTCTCCTGCAATGAAAGCGATATCTTACGTTTTTCCATGTCAACGGAGAGAACATATGCCTCAACCATCTGTCCTGCCTCAACAACCTCTTTCGGATGGTTTATGCGTCTGCCGGCTCCGAGGTTGGAGATGTGAATCAGGCCTTCAACCCCCGGTTCCAGCATGACAAAAGCGCCGAAAGGGGCGAGACGCACAATGGTGCCGCTGACTCTGGCATCGACAGTATATCTATCCTGAGCACCTTCCCACGGGTCGGCCTCCAGCGCCTTAAGGCTCAATGTAAGCCGGTTGGAATCCCAATCGAGGGCTATTATCTTTGCTGTCACTTCCTGACCTGCTGACAACAGATCTTCGACCCTTCTGGACCTGTCCCATGAGATTTCGCTGGCAGGGATCAGACCGTCTATACCGCCCAAATCGACAAACGCCCCGAACTTCTGCATCGCGCGCACCGTTGCCTTCACAGTCATGCCCACGGAAAGATCCTCCCTGAGTTTACTTATCCTGGCCTTCTTCTCTTCCTCAAGGAGCACCCTTCTCGAAAGGATGATATTCTTGCCGTTTTCCTCATATTCGAGCACCTTAAAAGGGAAAGACTGCCCCAGGAAGACGCCCCCTTCACGGCCGCCTTTCAAATCTATCTGAGAAAAAGGACAGAAACAACGCACCCCTCCAACAGACACCTCAAAGCCGCCCTTCACCTCGCGTTTCACCGTCCCGCTGACAGAAACTCCGGCCTCAAAGGCGTCCCGGACAGCGGACAGGCTGGCAGCCGAATAACCGTTTACCATTGTCGTAAGCCTTCTTACTCCGTCTTTGACATTTATGTAGAATGCGTCAATCTCATCACCTGCTCTTACTGAAACCGTTCCGTCTTCAGCCTTGAACTCAGCCACATCTATAACGCCTTCGCTCTTGCCGCCCAGATCTATATATACGAAGTCGCCGGAAACACTGACTACCTTCGCCCTTACTTTCTGTCCCGGCCCCAGTCTCTCCTGCCGCGACTTGGTCTTGGCAAGGAGTTCTGCAAAATCCTCTTTCTTGCCGGCATCGGCTTCTGTATTTGCGCTCTGATCCCTTTCGGAAGTATTTTCAATATTTTCATTCGACATAGCTTAGTACCTCACTAGATTAAAGTCCTCAGGCTTATTCACCTTGAAGCAGTCTGAACAAACAGAGATGTTAAATATAAATTATTTGCCTCATCTGAGTCAATGCAGAGCAATCCAGCTGTCAACGTGCACACATGGATGAATATCGACGTCTTTTCAGAAAGCAGTGATGGCCTATATTTTTGAGGGCCATCGTACCTGCCAGTTCTCTTCCATAGTGCCTCGGCGACTAATAATAAATATTCCATGGAGTTATGTCAAATGCAACGTGTGACACTTTACGCCGTTTTGCTTTACCTAAATGCAGGCTGGAGCCTATACTAATAGATGGATAATAAACCGGTCTTAAAGAAGAACCCCTGCCCTGACTGCACCTTCTGTCAGTACTGCAGCAAGACTCGATGCAGCATGTGTTTGCCCAAGGGCTGCAAAAAGCAGAAGAAGGAAAAAAGCAACAAGATCCATATTCCGCTATTTCGTCCTTATTGACCGAGAGCAGAAACTCCCACCATCCTTGACAAGTTTTTAAGCATTGATATATGTTAGAGAGTTTTCGTTAATTTCTTTACGCAAGAGATAACAAGAGATAGATTGAACCTAAATGAAGCATAACGTTAAGGACACCACCGGGCGCTTTGCCCTGTCCTGTGGAGAAACATTTCCCATCCTGCGATGCGGGGGCAGGAGATAAAGATGCCCTGGAACAT
>JBAIXS010000228.1:0-6695 GCA_037916395.1 Candidatus Sulfobium mesophilum | reverse complement strand
TCATACGCACTGTCACCGTGGCTGATAACTATCATATTGCTATGTGGTTTTATGGTCATTGGCATACTTTACAAAGATAAAATCACTCCCTTGGAGAGTGAATTGAAGAAGATTCAAGTTGTGTCGTCACTGAGAATTCATTTGCTTGAGGCTATCGAGGCCGAGAAGAATGCCGTGCTGGCCATTACTGATGAAGCATCGAAAACGTATGCTGACGAGGCTCGAAGCGCTTCGAACAAAGTAGAAAACTCTCGTCGGGACCTGGCAGCGATCATTAAGCAGTCAGGCACTTCAAAAGAACAGGAGACTGTCGCTGAATTTAACTCATGTTGGATAGAATTTAGAAAGTTGGACGAAGAGATCTTAGACCTTGCCACTCAGAATTCAAACTTGAAGGCGCAGAAATTATCATCTACTCAATTTTCTCGTGAAGTGACAGCCTTTGAGAAAAGTTTGAGAACCTTGATTCGACAAGATATGCGAGGTAATAAGCCCGGCTTTATCACTGTGCATTCCTATGAAGCGATCACTGCTATTCTCGAATTGTTCGCTTTGCATAAAGAACATATCGAGGAGCTTGATGACAAGGAGATGGACCGAATTGAGAGCAAGATGAAGAACTATTTAGACACTGCCAAAAGGGCTCTTCATGAGCTTCGCAGCATTCCTGAGTTGAGAGGTAGTGCGGAATTGGTCAATGCGGAATCTGCATATAAACATATCGTGGAAATCAATGCTGAAGTAGTGAGATTGTCTAGATTGAACACAAATATAAAATCATCAGAATTATCTTTGGGAAAGAAAAGGCTAATCTCTGCAAAATGTCAGGAAATCCTTGGTGCTCTGCAGGATACGATTGAGTCCCATCGATTTAAAGCGACGAGATAATCCCGATCGGAAATCAGCCGCACGGTGCCATGGAGGGCAACAGAACAAGCCGTTGCAGCTGACGCTCGTTATCGCTCTGCAGATGAACGGCGACATTCTGCGTAGTATTCTCGCAAATCCTCACTAGTTGCCATTTCTTGAAAGTGTCGATAAGTCGGTGAACTCATCGCGCCGTCCTGAGGGCTGAAGACGAGGACTTCCATATGAAAGTGAGAGTCAGCAATTCCGTTTACAGGAGGTGTCAACGCAAATGCTTAAACGATATTAAATAGCCTCAAACATTTTTTCTAAGGGACATCACTTTCTTCCCATTTAACTTCGATCGCCCCTTTGATGGCTGCCAGCAAGGTTACAAGCTCTTTCCATATTTCTTTTTCCTTACTGTAAAGCCTGACACTGTATATTATCGTTTGCGAAGATAATTCATGTTCATAATTAATATTTAAAATAGTAAACGGGGGAAAGCCTGATATTATTTCTTTTATTTTTTCAAGTGGGTCTTCTATCGCCTTAAACTTAACGGTAAGGGTACTGTAATACCTTCGACCGGCAAGCTCCCTGATAGGATGAAGCCAATAAAGCGAGATAAGAATGATAATTGTGGCAAACACAGTTTCCAGGATATATCCTGCACCGATAGAGAGTCCCATGCCGGTTACGACCCAAAGCCCCGCAGCAGTCGTGAGGCCGCGAACTGCTCCCTTGCCCTTGATAATGGCTCCTGCTCCCAGAAAACCCATACTTGCGATTGCGTAGGAGGCAATCCTGGCCGGATCGAGACGAACAGCAGAATCGGCATTCAGATGACGATATAGCTCTTCGATATGCAAAGAAAGCAACATCATGAGGCATGATCCTATCCCTACGATGATGTAAGTCCTGAACCCGGCAGCCTGTCCGTGAGACTCTCTTTCGAAGCCGATGAAGCCGCTTATAAAAGCCGCAAGAAGCAATTTTATAAAGTCACCGAATATTCCCTGCCAAAATTCCATATCAGTCCTCACTCCGAATTTTAGAATAGGGTTTTAATATGATAAATGCGACCAGAAAGTGTCAATTATTTTTTTTGTCAAGATATGATTCGATCAATAACTTAAAAAAGGGCAGGGAGTATTGCAGGCGCACTCTTCAGCACTTATTGCAGGATTAAAGCAGGCTGTTAGCTGTCTCTGACTTATTCTATTGAGTTCGTTTCTTAATTTCCGCCGGAAAGAGTATATCAAAGTTAAAAAACAGTTTGAGGATATTGACCCACGTGCCGGGTTGGCGGCCAATGGTCCTCTTTTTATATCCCTCCGGTTTTTCCTCTTTTTCATTTTTCATGCCGGCTTTATTGATTACCGCATCTACAAGAAGAACCTGTGAGATAACGACCATCACCCACGCCAGGCAATTTATTATCATCACTGTCCACGTGATTTCTGATCTGTTAACTACGAAATGGTGTATAAGATAAACCAAAGCTAATAAATCCGTGAGTGTCATTGAAATGCGAAGGGGAGCATATACAGCTGTTTTTTCATTGAGTCCGCGATTAAAAAGATCATTCCCCCATTTTGTCCTATATTCTTCCCATAACGGCATCTCCGGCAAATCTGCCGACGCCTTGTGTTCCGCATGCCAGCGATGCTGTTTAAAGTATGCTTCCAAATCGGCGCAATACTCTCCTGCCCTCTTTATCCGAATTTCTCCTGCCAGGATCAAGTACATTAATCCGCATGAAATGAACCCGGACCCCAAAAGAACAAACACGCCGAAAATAATATGCATATTGAACAGGTATGCCGTAAATGCCAATATGACGACCAGGACCGCCAAACCGAATTTGGCAGCGTCATGCTGAAGCCTGAAGCCATCCGTTCCTTCTCTGCTGGCGTGCTCGCAGGCCTTTAAATACAGGGAAAACTCGCTTTCAAATGTCTTGCTCTTATTTGCATCTATGGCAGCCTGGGAATATATCTGATTTAAGCGCTCCTTGAATTCGGCGAGCTTGTTTTTTAGCGTAATATTTTCGTCTTCACGCATTATTACCTCCTTCCAATCGGTCAACGATTCATATTATATATCCCAGAGGGCGGAGGAGTGTCAAGAAGGAAGAAGTCCACAAGGGAGAGGTCAATCAGCGCGGGGACGAAGGGCAGTCCCGAAATCTGTTTATCCGTGTCATCCTTCCCTGCACTGCAAAAAATCACAAAGGTTGAAACATGAGGCAAAAACTGTTTACTGGAGGACCGCCGTGGGTTGGACGTTGTCCGGTCTTACAGACTGCGGCACCCGCAGAAGATAGCTGCTGCCTGCGCTGCCTGAAGCATCCTTCCATAAAGAGGATGAATTGAGTATTAATTTAGATACAAGGCCAAATGCGACCGGAAATGGCAATAACGGCACTTTGACGATATTTCCGGACGGCACTATAGTGAAATCAGAAGAGAATTTGTTAATGAAGATAAATGTTAATCGCTATCAGGCGAGGGAGGTAAACATGTCCACTGTTGCAACGAAAATAAATCCTGTAAACTGGTTTGAGATACCGGTGAAAGATATCGACCGGGCGAGAAAATTCTATGAGAAGGTCTTTGGGCTGAAGTTGACACCGGAGGAGATGGGACCTTATAAACTGAACTTCTTTCCATGGACTGAAGGTGCCCCCGGAGCGGCTGGCGCGCTTATTAAGGGAGAAACCTATGAGCCGTCGCATGCAGGTACTGTTGTTTATTTCAGCGTTGACGATATAGAGGAAACATTGCGGAAAGTCAGTGCCAACGGCGGCAAAACGGTCCTTCCGAAAAAGAGCATCGGAGAATACGGTTTCATAGCGCATTTTGAGGACAGCGAGGGAAATCGGCTGGCTCTCCACTCGATGAACGGATGAAAGCCGGTAATCAGTCTGCGCAAGGTCGTCAGAGAAGAAGTGAAAGGCTTCTCCTTCCGGAGTGTCCTTTTTTTTCCACTGATCCGGCTATGGACTGCCCTGTTTTGGCAATATGAGGATTCAGCGGATTATCATAGACGCCGGACGTGGAACGTATGTTTTTTGCCTTTATCTCTCTGATCTTCACTCCTTTAGTATTGATTGCGCCCGCATTTGTACCATTATGCAAAGGAAGAGAGGTACCCCATACAGATGCACCGGTCTCGGCAAATTAAATTCATTTAATAAAATATCCACAAGTTTTTAACAGTCTAACTGCCTGTACCGTAAGGAAAAATAACCGCGCGGTGGATAAGTCAATTCATTTGGTAAATACAGACTTCGTATGCGCCGTTACCATGTCCTGAATAAAAACAGCCCTGTCTGCTCCGACAGTATGACGTAAAAAGTGCAAGGATGGTCTGACTACACAGCCTTGGTGAGCCACCGTCTTCTCCCAAGGCTCTGGTAGCCGGATTTGAAGTCAGGGTATGACGACTTCTAAGTAATTCAAGATTTCACCCGGGTCACAGTATGGTCACCGTGCTGGCCTGCGGACCTTTGTCGCCCGCCTTTTGCACAAACCGTACCTTCATTCCCACCTTCAGCTTATTGAAGTCCTCGTTTACTACGCTGTTTTCGTGAAAATAGACTTCCAGGCCTTCGGAAGTTGTCAGAAAGCCATATCCTCTGTCATGGAAAAGAGTGCTTATGACTGCTCGCGGTGCCTCCTCATGATATTTCACGTCTTTCCGTTGCTCACTGACGAAATCCTCCAACTTGCGCCGAATGTCGCGGAATGCATCTCTTAATGCTACATAGAGGTCCTTGTCCAGTTCCCGTTTGACGACCAGTTCTGAACCCGGCACAGTCATATAGATGTGGACAGAATATAATTTTCCTTCACGCTGATGGCGGCGGGGAGACTCTACCACTATCTTGCATCGGGTTATCCTGTCATAG
Organism: Candidatus Sulfobium mesophilum; assembly: GCA_037916395.1. Classification (GTDB taxonomy): domain Bacteria; phylum Nitrospirota; class Thermodesulfovibrionia; order Thermodesulfovibrionales; family UBA6898; genus Sulfobium; species Sulfobium mesophilum_A. The sequence goes on along the minus strand of JBAIXS010000228.1, from coordinate 1,933 downwards.
AACTTATCCAGTTTCTCTGCCTTCTCTTTTATCTCTGCTCTGATGGCATCGGTAAGATCGATATCGCGGGCTGTGATCTGTAACGGTATTTCCATCCCTGTTCCTCCTTGAGTAGCCGTCTCTTTATTTAAATTTCGCTCCTGATTCTTCTGTATCACAGAAATAGGCAGTCGTCAATCCGAAAAGATGGTAAATAGGCTTCTTCAGCGGTAAGATCAAAAAAAGAGTTGGATGAAGGACTCCCGCCGCCAAGAAGCGGATTAAAGTCTAGCAGGAGGTGCCGGCATGTCAGCGAGAAAAATGTGGGCAAGACAATTTTATCCGGGGGATTGCAGGTCCCAGATAGAGGACTTCCTGAAGCGGTATCAAGTTCCGAAAATGCCTGTGAAGCCTGTGGCCGGCATCGTCCCGCATGCCGGATGGGCATTTTCTGGCGAGATAGCTGCAAAGGTTTTTAAATGTATCGGTGAAGGGAGCAATCCGGAAACATTTATTCTTCTGGGCGCGGTTCATACTATGAGGCCGCGAGGCAATTCGCTCTATGCGAGCGGCTCATGGGAGACCCCGTTGGGAGAAGTGAATATAGACGAAGAAGTTGCCGCCGCGCTGCTTGCCATGCTCGGTGACGATATGATTGAGGACCCCGCAGCCCATATTGGAGAGCACTCCATAGAGGTCCAGGTACCGTTCATAAAATATTTGTGTCCTGCCGCGAGAATTGTGCCTATCGCTGTCCCTCCCGGCGACGGGCATTTAATCGGGCGAAGAATAGGCGAAGCTGTTTCGAAAATCGGTAGAAAAATAGTCGTCGTCGGGACGACCGATCTGACTCATTACGGTAACGTCTATGGTTTTACGCCGTATGGATATGGTGAAACGGCGAGAAGGTTAATGAGAGAGAGCGATTTGAAGATGATAGATCTTGCGTTAAATATGAAATCTTCGGAAATCCGGAAGGAAGCGGAAAAGAGCCGTAACGCGTGCGGCCCGGGGGCTCTTGCGGCAACTGTGTCGGCGGCCGGTGCGATGGGAGCAGAGAAAGGTTATCTGATCGAGTATAGGACAAGTTATGATGTGATGCCAGAGGGCGAGTTTGAGATGGCTGTAGGGTATGCAGGGATCGCATTTTAAATGATCGGGTGCTCTTTTTAAGGATATAAGGGGCGGACTCCGCAGGAGATTTGTTCATGTTTGGGGGATGATGTGGAGAGATGTCCGGCCGGCAAGGACAAATCGCCTGCTGTCATTTAGAAGCCATTTGCGGACTGCTTACCTTGACAGTGCCAGTAACAGGACTAAACTATAAAAAGTGGTGGATCTGTAGCATTCCACCTGAACGAAGATCATGGGAGGTCGAAATGAACCTGTATGAAGAAATAGCCAAAGTTGCCCGTGAATTATATGAAAAAAGCGGTTGCCTTGAAGGTCGGGATCGTGAAAATTGGCTTGAAGCTGAAAAAATAGTGCTCTCAAGGCATGCCGGCCAGGATATGGAAGAGCCTGAGGGAGAAGAGGCTATGGTCGAGGAAGAGACAATTGCTGAAGAAGTGGAGGGGACAGAGATAAAGCCTGCATATCCGGAGAAGGAAGAGGAAACGACTATCATGGAGGAAATCGAGGTCAGAGTGCCGTTCAACTCCAAGAAAAAGGGGACAAGCGTTAAGGCGACTGCAAAAAAAAGCACCCCCGCGAAAAAGGGCGCAAAAAAGAAGACCGCCAAATAAAAAGCAACTCCCAGGATATAGATAAGACTTATAATGAGTCGTTTTCGAGCGAAAAGAATCACAGCTGAAAAGAGGGTTGTGCCTCAGGCGTGGTAAGTCTCATTCTTTGCGTTGCCTAAGAAATGTAACAATTACATCAGGCAGACATACACGAAGCGGCTGAAATGACTGATCGCCAGTGCACTGAATCCCTGCAGCGCTGTTTGCCC
>JBAIXS010000227.1:0-3508 GCA_037916395.1 Candidatus Sulfobium mesophilum | reverse complement strand
GTCTCATTTCAGACGGATTCTAAGGAAGCATTCAAGCTAACTAGCAACTTTTCCGTCGAACCCCTCGCTGCGGCAGGGGCCGTGGAAGCATCCGGCATTGTCCTGAAAAAATACCTCCCCTATTATGAAAAGTTCGTTAACTTTACGATCGAGAGCGGGGAACTTAATATCCAGACGCAATACCTTTATCAGCAGACCGAGAAGGAACCTGACATGAGGGTTTCCGGCTTTGCCGCGACACTTAATTCCCTTCGGCTGGGAAAGACCGACGAAAAGAAGGACTTTATCAGTATTCCGGCGGCATCAGTGAGAGACCTTTCGGCCGATCTGATCAAGAGAGAGATTGTCGTCGGCGATATCTCGACAGAAAAAGGAACAGTGCTTGCGAAGCGGTACCGCGTCGGGACGCTGCTATTTTCAACGCTTGTCAAGGTTTCCGAAAAAATTCAGCCTGCTGAGGGGCCCCCGCAAAAGCAGAGGAAACAGGCTCCTCCTGAAAGGCCATGGGTGCTTACCGTTAAGAATCTTCTCATTGATCGGTACAAGATCACGTATGATGACGAGATGCCCGAAGACCCCGTTGTCGTTACATTAGAGAAGGTTACGGTAAAAGGAGAGAACCTTTCAAATATCAAAAAGACAAAGGGGAAGCTTGCGGTAAACCTGCGAGTTGGAGAAAGGGGGTCGGCCGCTGCAAACGGCATTGTTACGATCGAGCCGCCTTCGGCCAATCTGAGGCTGTCACTCAAGGATGTCCCAATTCTGGCGCTCCAGTCCTATTTTGCCGGTCTTGTGAAGATCATCGTAACAGACGGAAGCATATCGTCGAAGGGCACTGTTTCGTTTACCTATTCAACGGAGGCCGGCCCGCGCGTGAAATACAAGGGAGAGGTTTCTCTCAATAACTTTGCTTCGGTGGATAAAGTCGACGCTGAGGACTTTCTGAAATGGGGCTCTCTCCACATGGACGCTATGGACGTCTCCTATGCGCCGCCTGTCGTGACTATCGGAGAAGTTGCGCTTTCAGACTTCTACGCAAGGGTTATCATCAATGAGGACAAATCCATCAATCTCCAAAACATCATGGAAAAGGACGAGACTAAGGTAGGGGAACAACCAAAGACAGAGACTACAAAGGAACCGGCACAGCCCCCGGCAGGGGGAAAGCCGGCAGAGGGAAAGGATGTAAAGCCGGCTGCCTCGCCGCCTCAGACAACGCAGAAAACGGTAAAGATCGAGAAAATGACACTCCAGGGCGGCACCGTGAATTTCTCAGACCATTACATCAAGCCGAACTTCAGCACGAACATGCTTGACGTGGGCGGCAGGGTCTCGGGTCTCAGCTCTGAGGAGACAAAGATGGCAGATGTAGAGCTGCGAGGCAAGCTTGAAGATTATGCCCCGCTCGAAATCACCGGCAGGATCAATCCTCTGCGGGACGACCTTTTCATTGATCTGACGATCAGCTTCAAGGATATGGACCTCAGCCCGCTGACGCCATACTCGGGCAGATACCTCGGCTATACGATCGAAAAAGGCAAGCTCGCACTCAACCTCCATTACCTGATTGAAAAGAAGAAGCTCGATTCCCAGAACAAGATCATCCTCGACCAGTTCACGCTTGGCAGCCATGTAGACAGTACGGATGCGACGAAACTGCCGGTGAAGCTGGCAGTCGCGCTCCTTAAGAACCGGCGCGGGGAGATCAACCTTGATGTGCCGGTGAGCGGGCAGATCGACGACCCGAAGTTCAGCCTCGGCAGGATCATACTAAAGATTCTCGTGAACCTTCTGGTGAAGGCGGCTACATCTCCGTTTGCGCTCCTTGGAGCCATTTTCGGCGGCGGAGGGGAGGAACTTAGCTATATTGAGTTCGATCCCGGTATGCATAACCTTAACGATCAGGGCATCAAGAAGCTAGACACCCTTTTGAAAGCGCTCAATGACCGGCCCGCCCTTAAGCTAGACATAGAAGGCCACGCAGACCCTGAAAATGACAAGGAAGGACTGAAGCAATATCTGTTCAACCGGAAAGTCAAGGCCCAGAAGCTTAAGGACCTTGTGAAAAAGGGCGGCGAGACGGTTTCGGTCGATGAGATTAAGGTTGAGCCTTCAGAATATCCGAAATATCTCAAGGCAGCATATAAGGAAGAGAAGTTTCCTAAACCTCGCAACGTAATCGGCATGGCAAAGGACCTGCCGGTGCCGGAGATGGAAAAGCTGATGATAACCCATATTGAGGTGAAAGACGATGACCTCAGGCAGCTTGCTTCTGAGCGGGCGCTTGCTGTGAAGGACTATATCCTGAAATCAAAGCAGGTCGAGCCTGAAAGGATCTTTCTGATCGAGCCAAAAACTATCCAGCCGGAGAAGAAGGAAAAGATCAAAGACAGCAGGGTGGATTTTCGGCTGAAATAAAATTTCAGAACAGGAGCTTTTAATAACATCGTTTCTGTCATGAACGGAGGAAAATGCGGATGAAGACAGCAAACCCCGGCTCAAGGGATGTAACGCATACAACACTTGCGGTGCTTTTCATCAGCATGCTCGCTGCGGCAAGCTTCTGGATTTTGCGCCCTTTCCTTATATCTATTATATGGGCGTTGCTGATCGTAGTTGCCACATGGCCGGTTCTGTTAAAGCTCGATAAGAAGTTTTCGAATCGACGCGGACCAGCAGTGACAATTATGACAGCCGCGCTTATGCTTATTGTGTTCATCCCGCTGACGTTTGCCGTTCTTACTATTATCCATAATGCGGGGGACATTGCAGAGCGCGTTAAGTCTCTGGTTGAGCTTACCGTGTCGCCGCCGCCTGAATGGATTGGGCGCATTCCTCTTGTCGGTGGCAGGCTCTCGGCCCGATGGCAGGAGTTTGCCGCCCTTTCCCCTGAAGACCGTTCAGTCACGGTGGCTCCTTACGCCACGAAGGCCCTGCAGTGGTTCATTGCGCAGGCCGGAAGCATCGGCCTCATGCTGGTTAATTTTCTGCTGACCGTGATAATTTCAGGGATCATGTACGCAAAAGGAGAGGCTGCAAAGGCCGGGGTTATAAGTTTTGCCAGGCGTCTCGCCGGGGCTCAGGGTGAGGCGGTTGCAGTTCTTGCCGCAAAGGCAATCCGGGGGGTTGCGCTTGGAATCGTTTTGACCGCGCTTATTCAGGCAACTTTGGGAGGCGCAGGTCTTGCAATCGCAGGAGTCCCTGCCACTGCACTGCTGACTGCGGTGACGTTTATGCTTTGCCTGGCACAGGTTGGTCCGGCTCTGGTCCTTATTCCTGCCGTGATCTGGCTCTATATGAACGGCAGGCCGCTGGGGGGGACCATCCTCCTCGTATTCACGATCCTGGCTGTCACTGTGGACAATATCATTCGTCCCCTTTTCATTAAACGAGGGGCTAATCTGCCGCTGATAATGGTCTTTGCCGGTGTGATCGGCGGCCTTATTGCATTCGGTATTGTCGGGCTGTTTATTGGTCCTGTGGTGCTGGCGGTTACCTATACTCTTCT
>JBAIXS010000226.1:0-1911 GCA_037916395.1 Candidatus Sulfobium mesophilum | reverse complement strand
CCGAGCACCGCAAGCGTCTTTCCCTTTACGCTTCCCATTCCCTTTTTGATCTTATCGAACATGTACATCATCTGTTTCTCATTCGCAGCGACCGCGGACTGCACTATCCCCAGTTCAGAGCCGTTTTTGTCCGCTATAGTAAGAAGAGCCCTGGTATCCTTCGGGAAACAGGAGCCGCCGTACCCCGGACCGGTGTGAAGAAACTTGGACCCTATTCGCTGGTCGAGACCCATCCCCTTTGCGACCATCTGTACGTCGGCGCCGACTTTTTCGCAAAGGCGTGAGAGCTCATTTATGAAGGATATCTTTACTGCAAGGAAAGAGTTCGAGGCATACTTGATGAGTTCGGCTGTCTCGATGTTGGTGATTATGAAGGGCGTCTCTATTAGATAAAGAGGCCTGTACAGGTCTTTCAGTATCGCGACCGCCTGCTGGCTCGATGCGCCGAGGACCACCCTGTTTGGCCTCATAAAGTCTTCAATCGCGGACCCTTCTCTAAGGAATTCGGGGTTTGAGACGATATCGAAATCAATGCGTTCAGTCAGCTTTTTGGAGATGATCTCACGAAGACGGGCCCCTGTGCCTACGGGCACTGTACTCTTGGTGACAATGACCTTATAACCTTTGATCTCGCGGGCGATCTCCGCGGCAACCTCTTCGACATAGCTCATGTCCGCAGACCCGTCTCCTCTTGGAGGTGTTCCGACAGCAATAAATACCGCAAGAGAGGACTCTACGGCGTCGCGTATCCTTGTTGAAAATTTAAGGCGTCCGTTTTTTAAGTTGCGTTTTAAGAGTTCATCGAGCCCGGGTTCGTAAAAAGGCACGATCCCTTTTTTCAGGGAACTCACCTTCTTTTCGTCTTTGTCTACACAGGTTACGAAGACTCCGAACTCCGCAAAACACGCGCCTGTAACAAGACCCACATATCCCGTTCCGATTATACCGATATGCATAACGAGCTATTATACCTGATTAATAGAGGCTTGTCCTCTTTGAAGTCGCTCGACTTTTTGTCTCCTGCCTCTGATTCCTTGCGGCATGGCGGCCCAGCTAATGAAAGATTCCCGACGCGTTTTACTTGCGGGAATGACAGAAATAAGCTCCTGAACTTCGGAAATAGTCATTCCGGCTTGTCCGGAATCTTTCTTCTTCCCGATATATTGAAGGACGGGTTATGTATTTCTACACTGACTTTACGATTTTCGCGTATATCGTATACAATTAAAAAAGTGATGAATTTCTTTTTGAGAGTGAATATCCTGTTATGAGCGCGTTATTTTCCATCTCCAGGTCCTTCAGAGGAAGGCTTCTTCTGCTGGTTTTCATCCCTGTAATTTTTGCCGGAGGCTATATCGCAAACATCTTGGTTAATGGTAACTTCCAGACTATAACAGAGGGAGAGGCGTATCGGTCCGGTCAGCTCAATGAAGCCGGCCTGGAGCGGTATCTGAAGGAATATGGCATCAAGAGCGTTTTAAATCTCCGGGGAAAAAATAGCGGTGCAGAATGGTATGAGACTGAAATAGCTGTCTGCAAAAGACTCTCTGTTTCGCACTACGATCTTGCGATGAATTCCAGCGGAAAACCCAACCCCGATGTTATGACCAGGTTGATGACGATCTTCAGGGAGTCCCCGCGTCCTATTCTCATTCACTGCAGGAGCGGGTCGGACAGATCAGGGCTCGTTGCAGCTCTATGGAAGGTGGTTGTGGACCGAGAACCTAAGGCAGTTGCTCAAAAACAGCTGTCCATCCGCTATGGCCATTTCCCTGTCGGGCAGACCTCTGTGCTGGACGATTTTCTTAAAGAGTGGGAACCGGCCTCAGCACAGCCACTTGCGGGGAAATAGAAATTCCCTCCTCAAAATAACGCCCCCAGGCTACGCCTTTCCCCCTCTTAAGATAAGAG
>JBAIXS010000225.1:0-3063 GCA_037916395.1 Candidatus Sulfobium mesophilum | reverse complement strand
ATGCTCAAGTATTTTATCAAGAAGGTCCACAACAGGAGAAGTTTTGTTTCTCCGAGGGTAATCGTAGGCGTGCCCTCCGGCATTACTCAGGTGGAACAGCGCGCGGTAAAGGACGCTGCTGAGGCATCGGGCGCGCGGGAAGTCTATCTGCTTGAGGAACCCATGGCAGCAGCTATAGGCGTTGGACTCCCTGTCGGGGAGCCCTCCGGCAACATGATCGTTGATATAGGTGGTGGCACCACCGATGTTGCAGTCATATCCTTAGACGGGGTTGTTTACAGCAAGGCTGTAAGGGTTGGCGGCGACAAGATGGACGAGGCGAGTATGGCCCATATAAAGAGAAGATACAATCTTATGATCGGGGAAACGACCACCGAGCAGATCAAGATAGAGATCGGCTCTGCCTGTGATATCGGCGGTTCTGAGAAAAAGGTGAAGGACATCAAAGGGAGGGACCTGATATCTGGCATCCCAAAGACCATTACGGTCAATGAAGATGAAATACGGGAGGCCCTCTCCGAGCCGATCAACAGCATACTCGACACCATCAAGGTTGCCCTTGAAAACACTCCGCCGGAACTGGCCTCTGATATAGTTGACCGGGGCATTGTCCTTGCGGGCGGCGGGGCGCTTCTCCGCGGCATTGACCTGCTCATAAAACAGGAGACCGGCCTTCCTGTTATAATAGCTGAGAACCCGCTTACGGCGGTCGTAATAGGTGTAGGTAAGATGCTCGACGAATTGGAGATGCTCCGCAGAATCGCAATAACCTAGTGTAATGCCCAGCAAAAAGACTTTCCTTTTTTTTATTGCAGTCATTTTTTCTTTTGTCCTAATGACGTATCAAAGCAGGAAAGGCCATCCCTTATCAGTAGATTTCATAGGCGGGCCTCTTGATCATCTGCACGCGGCGTCAAACTCATTTGCGGAGACGGTCAAAAGACCGTTTCGGATGATTGCCCTGAGGGAGAAAGAAAATGTCGAGCTCAAAAAAAAGATTACCGAGCTCGAACTTGAAAGAGAAAAATACCATGAGGCGCTCCTTGAAAACAAAAGATTGAAGGAGCTTCTTTCGCTTCGGGAAGATAAAAAAAATTACGTAGCTTCCGCGAAGGTCATCGCAAGGGGAGTGGATAACTGGACGCATACTATCCTCATTGATAAAGGGGCAAAAGACGGCGTAGGCAAGGACATGACCGCCATTACGCCGCGAGGTCTTGCCGGAAAGATTACGAGCGTATCGGACTCCTATGCTTATATCCTTTTGCTTAACGACATAAATATTTCCTCTGCGGTAAGACTTCAGGGAACCAGGGTGGAAGGAGTTCTCTCCGGCACCGGCTCAAGAAGATGCATAATGAAGTATGTCCCCTTTGAAGAAGAGGTAAAGGTGGGCGATATAGTAATTACATCAGGACTGGACATGCTTTTTCCCGCGGGTATCCCGGTGGGATATGTTACGAAGGCAGACAAGCAGGCCGGAACCGGCAACTTTCAGTACATTGAGGTTCAGCCTTTTCAGGACAGCGCAAAGATAGAGGAAGTGGTAATAGTGAAGTGAAATATTTGTTTCTTGCGTTGGCCATATTTTTAGCCTTTTTCCTTCAGGGCAGGATCTCGGTCCTTGGGATCTCCCCTGATCTGACCCTCTTGCTTATTTTTTTTGCGGGGATGAGGTACGGAGAAACGAAGGGTCTTTTCCTCGGGCTTCTAACCGGTGCGATCGAAGACAGCCTCTGCGGGTCGCTTATCGGCCCTCATATGCTTAGCAAGGGAATCATAGGCTTTTCTTCTTCTTTCTTTATCTCCGGCGGATTATTCAGATGGACCCCTCTATTGGGTGTGATGGCTGTCATTGTCCTTACGGTTTCGGACAACTTTGTCGTATTACTGACCCGGACGATCTTCGATAAAATGCCGGCTGCACTGCCTCAAGCGGTTTTTGTAACTGTCATGCAGGCTCTTTTGAATGCGCCGGCAGGCATATTTATGGGACCTAAGAATGCCGAGTGAAAGCAAAAGTTCAGGCAGGGTTCTTATCATGGGGTATATCCTTATCGCAGGATTTGCGATAATTCTGATAAGGCTCTGGCAGCTTCAGGTGCTTCAAGGGAGTGCTTTCAGAAAGATATCCGAGTCTAACCGGCTGAGGGTAATCGGCGTGCCCGCCCCCCGGGGCATCATATTCGATAGAAACGGCATCCCGCTTGTTAAGAATGTTCCCTATTTCTGCGCATCCGTCATCCCGGCGGAGTTCGTTGGCAGCAACCTTTCTTCGCTGGGCAGACTACTCAACATTCCGGAGGAAGAGCTCGAAAATAAGATGCGAAGGACTCAGCAAAGCCCGTTTACGCCGGTGAGGCTCAAAGAAGGACTTTCTTTCAAAGAGGTCAGCTATATTGAAGCCCGCAGGTCCGATTTCCCGGGGCTCATGATCGAGATCGAGGTAAGCAGAGGGTACCTCTACGGCGAAGCAAGCGGCCATCTTGTGGGCTATCTCGGCAAGATGACTCCTAAACAATCTCAGGACCCTGAATTCAAAGGGGTCCCCCAAAACGCGTTTGTGGGCCAATGGGGTGTAGAGAAGCTTTTCGACAAGACGCTGAGAGGGACTGCCGGACAGAGGGTCATCGAAGTCGATGCCCTTGGAAGGGAGATACGGCTGCTGCTTGAAAAACCGCCGGTAAAAGGTGAAGACATCTCCCTCAGCATCGACATCGCACTTCAGAGCGCGGCTGAAAAAGCCTTCGAGGGCAGGCCTGGCGCTCTCGTGGCCCTGAAGCCCGATACCGGTGAGATACTGGGATATGTCAGTTCTCCGTCATTTGATCCGAACAAATTCGCCAAGGGCATCGGCAGTGACGAATGGGAGTCCCTAAGCCAGGACAAGAGCCTGCCTATGCTTAACAGGGCGATACAGAGTCAGTATCCTCCGGGCTCCACATTTAAGATAATCATGGCGATTGCCGGCCTCGAAGAGGGCGTCATCAGCGATTCCTCCAAGGTCGACTGCAGGGGGGGCATCAACTTCGGGAAATGGCATTTCGGCTGCTGGCGTAAGAC
>JBAIXS010000224.1:0-10322 GCA_037916395.1 Candidatus Sulfobium mesophilum | reverse complement strand
CTACTTGGTTCGAGACCGAGAGGAGACGGACCGGTTGCTTAGGCGGTACTGGAGGATTCCGGAACGCCAGATTGAAACCTCGGTGGTGCTGGCAAAGTCCGCCGAAGCGACGGCCAGCCAATTGGTCAAGCCGACCTCGTGACCTCGGCGGCTAACTATGTCGTTAGCCATAAATATAGAGAAATATAAACGCGCCTCATTGCTCTATAAATAGGTTATAATCTCACCACGGAGATAATATTTTCACGGCATGCTAAACGACGAGCAAAACTTTATGCTATTTCCGAGACCGAAGTGTCTGCTATTTTGACATCACTGAATTTACATGAGGGAGAACATGAAATTATCAGGAATATAGGTCACAAATATCCTTTGAAGGTTATTGTATCTGTCGAAAAGGGTACTTTGACCGTTATTACAAATTATCCTTTGAAGAAAGGGAGGAAGAAATGAAGGTTCATTACGATAAAGAAGTTGATGCTGTTTATATTAAATTGGGAAATCAAAAACCCGATGGAGTGATCGAAATTTCTGAAGGCGTTAACTTGGATACAACATCTGAAGATAAAATAGTAGGTATCGAAATTCTTCACGCCTCCAAGAAAATGAATATCAAGACAATTCTTTCCTACGAACTCGAACTCGACAATAAATTAATACAAAAATCGGCATAATGACCGCATCCAGCAGACGGGATATAACGCTGTTTCGATTTCAGTCCGTCCGCCGCTGCGGCCTCGCTGCTAACGCCCCTCTTTTTTAACAACCGCATCCAGCAGACGGAAAATAATAAACAAATCTCTATGGGCAATGGATAAATGTCCTCAGTCTTCCTCCGGCACATCTCTTTGCGTAATGAGGACTATCCCCTGGCCCGGGGCCAGGTCGTAGATAAATGGAGAAGGAATGAAATCGAGCGGATTTTCAGGGGATATGTCCAGAAGCGGTGCGCCTGCCTGGAGATACTTCTGAAGACTGTCGGCATAAAAATGCTGTGCATGGTAGATGTCTTTGTTCAGGATAAGGAGCGATTCCTCACGGGTGTAGGTCGAAGCCTTCCACATTAGAAGAATGTTCGGATTTTCGTGATGAAGTATTTCCGTTGGCGCATCCTCCTGAAATATTATATGCTCCGATTTGATTTCATTGACCTGCGAAATAAAGTATGTGATGTCCACGCCGGTGTCTTCCCAGTCTTCCGGTTTTGTCCTGACTACATGGAGCCTTTTTCTGAACGCGAATTCGTAGCCCATGGGCATCATGACTCCGCCCGAAAAAAGAGCTGAAAAAAGATACCGCTGCTTGAGCGCTTCTATGCTTCCGTTGAACTCCTCCGAAAGTCTTATGGTGTCATGGCTTTCAGGAAAACTGATTGACGGCGCGATGTCCCGTGTCAGGGCATATTGTTTCATAAGCCAGTGGCTTCGATAATCCCACCATTTGGAGCTGTTAAAGATGCAATCAAACCCGGCGCTTGCAGTCTTTCTTGTTAAATCCGGAGGGTTACCCAGAGTTTCGGCAAAAAAAAGCACTCCTGGATATGTCTTTTTAGTTTCACGGATAAGCCTTTCCCAAAGAGACTTCGGCAATTGGTAGGCCGCATCGCACCTGAACCCCTTAAAGCCGAGGTCGGCAAGGAATTTCACTATCGAAAAGAAATATTGATAGAGCCCTTCTTTATCTTTTGTGTTTCTGTGGTCGAACTTGGCCAGATCCTTCCAGATCACTTTTTTTCCATTTTCGTCGGCAAAAGGATGCGCGACACGGCCCCGGGACTCCCAGAGAAACCACTCGGGATGGGATTTAATCAAAGAGGAATCAACCGAGCAGTGATTAATGACGAGGTCTATCATCATCTCCAAACCCAGTTCCCGCGCCGAATTTACAACATCCCGAACCTGATCTAAAGGCGGCTTTTCTCCCTCTGTAAGAGCTGGATTGAAAGCGAAATAGTCTGCTATGGAATAGATGCTGCCAGAACTGCCGGGACGCTGTATTGGATTGACGAAGATCCAGTTAAAGCCCATCTCTGACGCACGTTTAAGATGTTCCTGCCATTGAGCAAATTTTCCTGCCAGAAGCGGGAACAAATTATAGATGACCATTTTTTGTGTCCGGGGTGCCCTTCCGGCTTCCGGACATTCCCTGAGAAGCAGCCTCTGGTTCTTTGTGATCACAGAAAGCCAATAGTTCATTCTTTCGGCATTTCCCTTGTCCACCCAATGGTTGAAAAGATAGGATGCATTATCCAGGGGGAGTCTACCTTCAGTCGGGTGTATCTCAAGAGAAAATGAGACCTTTTCAGCTCCAGGTTTAAAAAGGGCCTCTTTGACGATCCGGGAAAGTCCGTTTCGTCCGAACATAAGAGAAAGTGATTTTTTTCCGTGATGGTCAAACGGGATGGGCATCTCGCCCAGAAAGCTCAGATGGTCCGAGACACCGAAAGGACTGGATGCATAAAGCGGATGGCCGTCATGAAGATGAAAATGGAGGGGTTTGCCGCTTGAGCCGAGTTCCCGCATGACAAAAATCACTCTTTCCAACGCCGAGGCTACTGCGCTTTCCACGTCATCAATCAAATTTATGAGGTCCGGGCTTTCGGGCTTCAGCCTGAAGATGTCCTCGCCGCTGTGCCTCTTTGAATATTCAGTCCTGACCTGCCAAAGTCCCAAATGTCCCACATCAAGGCATGCGCTGACAAATTCGAGATCAGCTGCCTCCTTAAAGATACTCAGGAAGTCATCCGGGGCGAGTCCGGCAGCGTATTCGATAAAGAGGATAGGGGCCCCGTCAATTTCCCTCAGCCTTGAGTTCAGTTCCCGGAGGGCGGCGACATATTCGCTCATGCGCGAAGGAATGCCGGCATGGTCATGGACCACGAGGCCATAGACCCTTCCTCTGAAACTGCTCGCAAAATCGACGATCAGTTGTCTGGCTGATTCATCAAATATATTGGCATCACGGCTTAAGTGAGCTACTACCGGAGCGCTATGGAAGGGCCTGAAGCGAAGCAGCCATTCAAGTTCACCCACGGAGTCAGCATAATATTCGGCCCCCATTCTCGCCTCCCTGAACCGCAGAGCGGCAAGTTGAAGCAGGGCGTCATCGCCGTCTATTCTTTTCTGAAATAGACCGAGTATTTTTGGACAAAGGCCTGTTGTCGACATTATTTTCGTCCCCCTTGCTGAGGCCGCGCCTGGACGAGACAGATTTTATCGCCGGCCACCAGTCCCTCTATGTCAAGGGCAAACCCGAACGAACTCTCGACCCGTCTGCCGACAGCCCCTATGCGGGCTGACAGTGCGGTCCTGAAATTCCTGTCCCCCGAAAAGGGAACTCTTGAATAGTCGATGATATTACGAATTGTTCCTCCGCCGCGTTTCTGATAGAGAGCAGCACTGTAGCTGGCGAACGAGAGCGTCTCCATGTCGCCTGTATCTTTGCGATAGATTGTACGGAACGGAGCCCCCGGTTCACGCCCGGATGCAAGGGTTTCTCCCAGCCCCACGGCAGACTCGAATAACAGTTCGTTTTCATTATTATTGATTGGATTGATAGTATGCATTATAAAAGAAAGATCAGCCGGCATAATCTTCTGGATTATAACCGCCATGAGGGCCTTTTCATGGGGTATAGAGGCGTTTCGCCTCGCCTCGGCCGCGCGTTTGTTCCAGAGAGATGCCCACACTTTTAGCACTGCCGAAGCTATTTCGGATTGTGGCACGTTCAAAATAGAATCATAAAGACCGGCCCCTGCAAATCCCTCAAGGTCTTCACAATTCGAGCTCGACCGGACGATGAGAAGATCGTCCTTTTGAAAGCCGGCCATAGCCCCGGAAAGAAGTTTATCGTCTACCTGAAGCTGCAGCACTAAATCCCTGATTCCCTGAAGATGAGCTTCCATATCCGCATGAGGGAGGCGATCAAGTTCCTTCAATGCCTCGTAATATTCGGCCTCAAGTGATGGCATGGAATGCAGTGACTCCTCCATGACTCCGAAAGGTATGATCCGGCATGGAGGCACTTCAAAACCGGCATTATCGAGCTTTGAAATTTCTTCGAGACGTCTTGCCGCATACGCTTTTGCACCCCCTATCGATGAGATGACTTCATCCAGCGGTATAGCACCCTGAGAGGGAACCCCGCGAGGAATCTTCGGAATTATCACTTGCGGGGCGCGCTTCTTGAAGACGTTTTTGTTCCTCATCTTTGCTTCGGATATCTCAAAGGTATCTGCAGAGACCGATATTTGAATAAGTTTTCCGGCGAGTCTTTTTAGCTGTTCTATTCGGTTTGCATCTTCGCACGAGATAAAAATAGTACCTTTTTGGCGCGCACGGACAGCCAAATGCGAAAGAAGGGGTGTATCGCCGGCTATGATGAGACCGGCCACCTGAACAGGTATCTCCTCATCTCCTTCTGCTTTATCTGTCAGTACGACAACGGGTTCCTCTCCTGAATTTGCGACTGATGTTAGTGATTGCGCTACCGCGAGTCTGCCCCATGCCTCGCCCGGGACGATCACATCCCAGGGCAGCAAAGAGGCGAGGGTCTTGACGCCCCTCGTCACAAGAGCGGCGAGTTTGGACAGCTGAAATACCGGATGACTTCTTATATCGGCTTCTGCAAAGACCTTTACTGCCTGCTCCGGCACTCCGAGGGCATGTCCGAGGTCGTTTACCTTATCCGGAAAGACCGCGAGGATCTTGTCGGCATATTGTCCGGCAAGTCTGCGGCACCTGTCGACCGTAGCTTTCAGGCGGAGGAGACAGTCCCGGTCTTTCGGATCGAAATCAGCAGCCCAAACGTTAAGTTCAGACTCAATGGCCCGGCATTCTTCAGGATCAAGACCTCCCAGGCGGAGATTTTCAACAGAGATTGTAAGCGCGTTAAGCAGATTATCCCACGGCAGATCCCTGGAAGGGTCTGTTAAGTTTATCAGGCTGCTCAAAAGAACAAAGCAGTGATCTTCGAGTCTCACATCTGCGGTCTTAAGACGGTGCGCTCTTGCTGTTGCGATATCACCGGTCAATACAAGAGACCTTCGCAGCGCCGTTAAGTGATCGAGTTCCTTTATGACCTGATTGCGATCGTCTTTTTTTGCACCAGAAGGGCCGACGAGAGCGAGGAAGTCGTCTATTAATTCAGGTCTGACGATATCGCCTTTTTCTTTCAGAGCGATGAGCATGTCCTTCAGACTGCCTGCATTGAAAAAATCCTGCAACTCTTTGTGGAAGCGTCTGAATTCTTTGACGAACGGTTCCGGATATGAGGCGTCAGGAGACGTGATTCTCTTAAGCAGCGCCTCTGAGGTTGCGAGGTCCTCAGGGCCTGCCGAGCGGTGAAGTTTATTCTGAAGCGTCGTTTTAATCTCCTGCTTCAGCTCCTGTGGTATGTCGTTTCTGTGAGCGATGTCTCTGATGCGGGTAAGAGGTTCGGCCCTCATAAACTCTGTGTCGAATGATGGAAGCCATGGATATATCTTTCTTATGACAAGCCTGTTTTCTGCGTTTTCGATTTCACTGAGGTGGCCATATATGTTTCCTGAAATTATCGAATGGTGAGACGGACGGTGATGTCCTCCTTCTTCGGTGCAGCTTACTGCTCCGGTCCCAAGGAACTTCAGATAGATCGCGATATAAACGAGCAGATCGCGGTCCAGGACCGCGCGGTTATCAAGAAGTGTGCTTATCCATTCAAGTCTGGTCCTCCAGCTGGTGAATTTCCTGTTCGCTTCAACAAACATCCCGGCAATTCCTTCATGAGCATACGGGTCAAGCGGCCCTATCTCCGGCTCGTCCGCTTCTTTTTCCATGATACGGATGAGTCTCTCCCTGGCATCTATAAGAAGACTGTGAGGCTCCGGCCATTGTTCAAGAATAATCGAACCGGAGAAGCTCCTCCTTTTCAGCCGCTCTATAAGTCTCTCTATCCCGGAGGCGTCCCTTCCAGCCGGACCGGTAAAGACAGTGAGGTGGCTGTCCTGATCGCCGTAATTTTCGTGCATGTGCAGATGAATGATCGGAATTCTTTCATCAATCATGTCCAGAAACCTGAGATAATCATTCCGCGTCCCGGCACAGAGATTTGCGTGTCCTATATCAAGGCACATCCCGACATGAGATATTTCACCGGAAGGCAATGTCCGTAATTGGCCGAAAAATAGATTAAGGTCAGAAGGCGAGGTGAGCACCGTATTTTCTACAGACAGATTTATTCCAGCCTCGGCGGTGAGCTTAAGCAGGGGCCTGAGGGACTCTGTAAGGTCGGCATACGCTGTATCTGAATTAAGATGGATATTTAGAAGCGATGCGCCGATGTCCACCGCGAAAACGATCGCATCCGTTAAAAATGCCGCGCCGGCCGGGGTAATGGGATCCGCCTGCCAGGGGGCGTGTACGGACAACCGCATATTTTTGGCAGCCGCAGTCTGACGGATATCCAAACGCATCTCCCCGGAGATGTTGCTCAACTCCCATCCTTCGCCGGTAACCTTTTTGTCGGGGAACCACTCAAAGGCGTCGAAGCCATTTTTTACTGCAAATTCAAATGGCGCCATAACGGTTGCTGCAGAATATGCGGTTTGATTGCCTATCTTGATGAGGCTTTTGTTAAGCAACGCCGGCGCCCACCTGCGGCCTTGACTGGACCACATAGAACTTCCCCTTCGAACAGGCCCCTTCGATGTCCTGAGGAGAACCCAACGCACCTTCCACTTCCGTTCCGACCCCTGCGATACCGGTTAGAAAGTCTTTCATGAACGCGTCGTCCCATATGAGGCGATCCTTTGTATAATCGAGATTGACTTTCCCTGGCGGCTTAAGCAGAAAGCTGTCATAAAGGCCCGCGCCTGCGAAACCTGAGAGATCCTCGCCGCTCGAATCCGAACGAAATATGAGGCCGCCTCCGTAAAGACCTTCGCTTTTGCTCGGAAACGAAAGTATATGAGGTGATCCTCCCTCTTTCTTACAGGTAAAACTGAGAGCTTTTCCGGGATAGTTCCCGACGAGCGCTTCACCCAGACCGAGAACAGCCTCGGCATATATCTCGTCTTTGGCAGCGGAAAGCGGATTTACTGTATGGATAACAAAGCTGTAGTCGGCCTCTACCACTTTTTGAATCAGCACCGCCATAAAAAGGTTTTCGTGAGGTATGCCGTTTGCCAGACGGCTCTGATAGGCCCTTTCGTTCCATTTAGAGGCCCATACTAGTTTAATGCATTTCCACGCGTCTTCCCAGGCAGGCGGCCTTGAGATGCCAGAGGCGTCCATGACCGAATAAACGGAGCCGGCCAGTTCGCTTGGGGCTTTTATGCCAAGTATGGTCTCACGGATTAGAGCGAGCCGTTCTCCGGTCTTATGAGTATTCTTCTCTTTCTCCAGCATCTGAAGGAATTCAGTGATCTTGTCCGCGAAATCTCTGTTCTCCTGACGTGCCAGGACCTCTTCGAATACACCGAACGGGACCGCCATGGATGTCGGAAGACTAATCCATTCGGGAAGCTTTCCTCTCAGCTGTCTCAGATGGCTGGATTTTCCTCCCACATTCTTCCCGGTGAATTCATCCATCGATAACGCATAGGTTGTAAAAGTGGGTCTGGCAACAGTCTCACTGAAAGACTTTGCCCGGACTTGCAAGACTTGCCCGGCTGCTTCGGCCTCCTCAAAAAATATATCGCCGCCCCCTGATAGACCCAATTTCAGCGTGCGGCCTTTGAGAGACTTCAGTTGATCTGTACGCTCCTTGTTATAACAAGTAGCGAAAAAAACGCCTGCGTTTCTTGCGCGGACCGCGATGTGAGAGAGAAGGTCGACAATTGCCGGAGTTACAACCGCGGTGACTCCCTGCGGGATTTCCTCGTATCCGGTAACCTTGTCGGCCAGCACGATCACAGGCTGTTCGAGGCTTTCACCCTGGACGGACTTCAGCTCTTCAACCACCTCCAGTTTCCCGGCAGCATTTCCAGGGCTTATTACCTGCCAGTCTCCGATGCCCGCGTTTTTTCTAAGAATGGGATCGAGATACCGAAGAAGCATCGACATTGCGAAGGCAGGACGGCCGCGAAGCACCTCCTCCACAAAAAGTGTCATCGCCCAGGAATCCGCCTGAAAAGCCTTCCCCAAATATTCCGCCTTTGACTGAAAAAGCTGGATATATCTGCCCGCATATGTTCCAAGGTGCCGGCCCACCCGTTCGGTTACTGCCATCATACGTAGCGACCACTCGCGGCCGAAGCGGGCCGTCTTTCCAAGCTTTTCCCAGTGACTCAGGCAGTTCAGGAGTTCTTCGTCGGCACAGGTGATATAGAGGTTTTCTAGAACCATCGCCGCTATGTCTGCAAGATCGTTCGGGCTGAGACCGGGCAATTCGGACCTCTCAACCACGATACGCAGGAAGTCCTCTAGCGCGATGTCGAGAAAGAGGAGGTCGCGCACTCTGCCGGCATGTCCGCTCAGCTGGCCTGCGATTCTGCGCCGCGCCGCGGTGATTTTTTCGGCGAGTTCCCTGGTCATGCTTGTATCGCTGTTATGGTACCAGATAAAATCCATCATGCCGTGCATGTCGGAGTCGAAAAGGTATCTTGCCACGTGTATGGCGGTGCCGAGATCAGTGCCAGCGTGCACTGCCTTCAGAATGCCCAGGAAATGCTCGAAATCGCGGATCAGCGGGTCTTTGAGGTGACCGATGAAATCAGGATGGGATCTTATAGGCCTCTCATAACCTTCGAGCCTCTCCTTTGTGACACCGCCTTCGTTAAGTCTTTTATAGAACCTGTCGAGGCTGCCGTTGCTTCTGAGGAATTCGAGGTATGCTTCACAGATCACGATATCATCGGGGGTTGTGTTGTTATGCAGTTTCTGGTGCCACTCCTCCATGAAGTGCCCCGAGACCTCCTTGATATGATGGCGATGCATGATATTCAGGACCTCATCTCGAACTCTCTGGGCATCGCTGCCCCTGCCGAGGGTTGTCATGATAAGACGCAGCATCTCCCGCCCGGCAGGAAGCTCTGAATAGAGCCCGGCCAGTTTAAGCGTAAGCCTGTCCATGGCATGTCCAAGTTCCCTCGGCTGTGTATTATAGTTACGCTGCCAGTCGAGCTGTCTTATGAATGAATAGCGGAGCCAGACGAAAATAAGGGCGAGGCCGTCGACGCTGTCTTTTACCCTGTCTAACAGGTCGTAACAAAGATTGAACCGATGCATCAGCGTCCATGAATTATGTCCAACCTCATGTTCTATGATCTCCCCGGCGACATTGAGGAGTTCATTGCTTCCGAGGGCCGCGCTGTCTGCAGCGTCCTCGGACAGCGGGATATCAATCCGGTAATTTCTTCCGTGGTTATTGTCCCAGCGGTTATTCTCCGGGAAGAAGATAACGAAATCGAGTGACCTAAGGCCCAGAGAGCTGTCGAGCGCGATCCTGATGACAGCGTGGTCCCCCTCCTTTAAGAAAGGCGTTTGGACCGCCCTGGAATCGAAAGCACGGCTGCCCTCGGGCCATGACTGCTCAGGAGGCGCTTGCCAGGAGGCGTCTCTCCTTCTGCGAACGCCCCAGTGAAGCAGGATCGGTGCGCCGGCATCAGAGCAAATAGTGACTTTGGCGGCCGAGTCCAGCATCTCTTTTTCAACATGCAGCACAAGGCCGCTTTCAGTGGTAATTTCTTCTTTATGCATATCAGGTACAAGGGTAAGTCTTCAAATAAGTCCGTCCCATCAATTATACCTAATATGCTCGTAAGGGAGTACGCGGTTTAAGGATATCCGCCGTTACGCTACTTCCACGTCCATGCCGCTTTCCCAAAGACCATGGAGATTGCACCGCTGACGCGCAATAAGTGTGACCTTGCCATTCGGCGCTGCCTCTTTCGTCAGCACGACAGTGAATGCGGCCTTCGGTTTCAGATATCCCTTTGACTGAAAGGTGACCATTCCTGCGGGCTCGTTGCCTATGCTGAGTTCTATATATTCGATCCAGTGGGCAGGCCCCATGACATGGAGATTCTCGCCTACGCTTACTTCGACCACGAATGGTTCCCCGGCCTTCACCTTTGCCGGAGATGAAATAAACGGTGCATGGGACTTCTCAAGCGGTGTCTTGTTCGCAGGATCTTTTACCCTGTTAAACGTTTGAAACAGCGTTTTGTCGACGCCTGTAGGGTAAAAGACATCGGCGCCGAAAGCCTCCGCAGAGATAGTCAAAGATAAAGTTCCGATTGCAGCACTCCTTAGAAAGTCTCTTCGATCCATAGTTATCCTCCCATTTACCTCGTGGATTCTTAATTTACGGCCCTGATAACTTTTTACCACGGAAATTACTCC
>JBAIXS010000223.1:0-1658 GCA_037916395.1 Candidatus Sulfobium mesophilum | reverse complement strand
GGCCCGATAACAGTAATAACTTCTCGCCTTATTTTTGGGAAAGATTATCTCAACCCTTTTAGTGGTCCTTCCGTATACTCTTTCTTCCCCCTGCTCCCTGAGGTCAATTTCGCGGGCCTTTATGCCTTTCTCCCAGTTTTCCCTTAAGAGTTTCACAAGGTGTTCGAGCCCGGAATCCGTGACAGGATGGCGGCTGCCATTCATAGCTAAAGCGCCTTTCGGATCAATATTCACTGCCACTATCCCTGCAAGGCCGCGTTCGCGCACTTTGAGCAGATTGTCATTATAGCCCTCGATATAGAGCGATTCACGCCCTTTATGAGGCTCTTTCGCCCATTTCATATAGACCTTGAAAGGCTTCTTGAACTTAAGGAAAATCGTTTCCTCGTCAGCTAGTTTCCCTTGAATCCGCTCCTGCCTATGAAAAATTGCAGTGTAGCTTTCTGTTCTTGCCAGTGTCGACTCAGCATGTCTCAGCCAGTTTTCAAGATCTGTCTTATCATAGGCTCCGGCCGCCGAAGAAGAAACTTCAAGAACGAGCAATAATAAGAAGATGCGCTTGGTCATGACTTCCTAATTATATGCCATAAGCTCCTTATTATCCAAGGGCTTCTCTACGCACCGGGACGATTATGGTAGGATAGAACCGGAATGATTGTCGCGGCATACTGGATGAAGGTGGACAGATATCATTCGCGGACTCCGAGGCCGGGATTCAGTCCTTCTGCCTGCGTGATATCTGGCAAGAGTTAAACGAATTCATGAGGGACCGTGCGAAAAGTCCGGGAAAATGAGGCTGCTATGACTGCAGATAGGGTGGTTGTCCTTTCCGCAGCATCCGGAGCAGGCCACATTCGCGCTGCCGATGCTCTTGTTTCGGCCTTCGAAGTGAGGGGTGTCAGGGCGCATCACATCGAGGTCCTCAAGTATACGAACGGCGTATTCAGGAGAATATATTCGGACCTTTATAAAGAGCTTGTTAATAAGCGACCTGGGATACTCGGGTGGGTATACGACTCGATGGACCGCCCCTGGAAATACCAAAAAAGACGACTTGCCCTCGATATGCTGAGTTCCGGGCGACTTGTGAAACTCCTTCTTAAGAATAAACCCGAAATTGCTCTCTGTACCCATTTTCTTCCTGCCGAAATTCTTGTCTATCTCAGGAAAAAAAAGATGATAGACGTCCGGATTGGGGTTGTTGTGACTGATATCGATGCCCACGCAATGTGGTTATACAGGGATATCGACTGGTATTTTGTCGCAGCCGAGGAAACAAAGGTATATATGTCTGCATTGGGCATCCCGGAAGAGACTATACATGTGACGGGAATTCCAATAGATCCGACATTCGGTGAAGAAAGGCGAAAGAGCGACGCTCGCCTTCAACTCGGACTCGATCCGGATCTAACTACTCTGCTTGTGTCGGCGGGAGGATTCGGAGTGGGGCCTATCGAAGCGATCCTCCAATCCCTTTTGAAAATTAAGCATCCTCTGCAGATCGCAGTCATATGCGGACGCAACCCGCAGCTTGAGAAGAGGCTGAAAAAGTTCGGGCAGACTTCGCACCACTTGAAGATCATCGGGTTCACTAATGAAATGGAAAAGTGGATGGCTGCCGCCGATCTCCTTGTCGGAAAGGCAGGAGGGCTGACAAG
>JBAIXS010000222.1:0-2106 GCA_037916395.1 Candidatus Sulfobium mesophilum | reverse complement strand
GGCAACAGCAACCGATCAAGAACCCTTTGGCCGGAGAAAGTAGGAGAGGAAAACTTATAAAAAGACTGTATCATTTTAAAAAAATCTCACAAAATTGAACTGCAATATTTAATTGTGACACAGTCTGGGAGGCGGGTATCCAGAACTCCTCGAAGAAACCGGATTCCCGTCTTCACGGGAATGACGGCTACAAAAGCAATTTTAAGAAAACTACATTTTGAGACAGGTTCCAGTCATCTGATTTTCGCTTTGATGATATTATAATCATCTGACACTCCCAACTGCTTACAATCCACTCCCTTCGCCTGATATCCGATAATTATGCCGCTGTGACTTATTTCCCAATGTACAGAACAATCGGCGCTCACTGGTTCAATATAGATAAAATTGCCATTCGCAAGCGGATAGGTAGTCTCTTTCCATCCAATTTTCGAAGCATACGAACCAGGATTTTTCATTTCCTGTTTAAGCTCGGACAATGGTCTGCCTATCCAGTCCCTGCCGCGGGCTTCAACAGTCATTTGAGATGCGCATCCGCAAAAAAGAATTATAAAAAACAGCAACCAAACTGCATTAAAAGACCAATATTTCACAATCTTCTCCTCATGTAATTATGGATTTTCAACCTAAACAGAAATTAAGGCCGCCAACATAAAACGCCAATAAAAACAGCACTACTCTGTTACCTCGAAGATAAACGAGATTTCAACCGGGGTATTCAACGGCAAAATGTTTACACCTACTGCCGTTCTGGTATGAAGCCCGGCTTCGCCCAAGACCTCAAAGACAAGATTTGAAGCCCCGTTTAAGACCTTTGGCTGATCCGTAAAATCCTGAGCCGATGAGACATATCCCTCGATCCTTACGCATCTCTTTACCTTATCAAGACTTCCAACAGCTGATTTCAAAACAGCAAGCGCGTTTATCGCTGTTGTCCTTGCGGCTTCAGCAGCCTCTTCGAGAGTAACAGACTCCCCCACCTTTCCAGTCATTGTGAGTTTTCCCCCACTTAAAGGAAGCATCCCGCTCAAATAAACGAGGTTGCCGGTTCTCACAAAAGGGACATACGAACCCAGGGGCTTCGGTGCGCCAGGCAATTCAATTCCGAGAGACTTCAATTTTTCTTCAGGCGTCATAGGACCTCCTAAAAGTGATCCGCTGGTTTGTCATTCACATTCCCATGCTTGATCGGGCAATGTACTTTTTAAGTATCTCCTGGATCCCCGGGTCAAGCCCGAGGATGACAAATACAACACTTATATCATGTCCCGCCTCATTTACATTTTTCCGTTAAGAGAGTCGACACATGCGCGCTGCAGGAAGAGATGATCTTCGAACGGCTTCAGCGGCGCGTCTTGCCCGTTACGGGCGCGCCGCTGCCCTCGGAGGTCCGGCGTCACGACGGACCGAGAATGAGAGAGAAGATTGTCTCTTCCTGTTCGAAAAAAATCACTCAATACTTCGCATCCGCAAAATCGACCCATCCGCCAGCCTCGACAAGCGCCTTGTCGAACTCAGAGATCGAATACTCGAATATCTCCTTCCCCTTCGCAGACTCAACTGTCAACTTGTTGCCCTTGAAATCGATCCACACATTCGCACCGCCCCTGTGGCCAAACAGTCTGTCGATCGCAGCCGCCGGAAGTTCTATCGCCAGCATACCGCAGTTGAACATGTTCTGCCTGAATATCCGCGCAAAACTCGATGCTATCGCCACGTTGATGTCGTTGACCTCAAAGACCCAGGGTGCATGCTCCCGGGACGATCCGCAGCCGAAATTCTCCCTCGCAATAATGACCCGCGCGCCCTTAACATCAGCAGAGTTAGGATCAAACCCGTCAAGATGCAGGTCTTCGAGCATGTGAGGTTTCAAGGCCTCCTTCGATATCTCTGTAAGGTACTTTGCCGGAATTATCTCGTCAGTATTGATGTCCGATCTGTCGAGAAAAAGGACCTTGCCTCCGAACTCTTTCATTTCGCGCCTCCCTTGCCGTATTTCCTCGGATCTGCGATCCTGCCCTCTATAGCCGTCACGGCGGCTGTCGCAGGACTCATAAGATGCACCATCCCCCCCTTGCCCATCCTCCCGTTGAAATTCCTGTTCGT
>JBAIXS010000221.1:0-6522 GCA_037916395.1 Candidatus Sulfobium mesophilum | reverse complement strand
CAATGTCAAGGGCGGTCTCCTTATCGACGGTCCCCATCTTCCCCTTCGTCCCGGAATGGGCACCACCGTGGCCGGCATCGATCATGATCGTCTTCACTCCAAGCCCAAGGGTGCGGCTGACGGACATGTCCGGGTTGGTGATAACTGCCCGGAAATCGGCCGGATTCGATTTGGGCCGGGAGGAACGATTCTTTGTCTTATCTCGCTTGCGGTCAACTGTTTTTCCGAGAAGAACGAGATTGAAACGTAGGAGCCGTAGACCAAGATAGCGACCGTTGAAATAAGCAGGGTCAAAAAAAATTATTGAAAACAAAAGGCTTTTGCCGGGACATAACGCCGCCGCCTTTGCCGATGATCCTGAGGTTCCCTTAATAGACGCCCCGCAGCATCTCCCTCCGGATCCTGGGGTCGCTTCTTTCCCGCGAAAAAATAGAGATCATAACGTTAGATCAACTTTACCGGTTCGCCCTGAAAAAAATCAAATTGAAAGGCCCTTTTGGCCTGAAAGGCTCATGAAATGGGTGCGCCGCTCATCTTGTCTTGTCGATTGAAAGTTTGAGATTCAATCTGTGATACAACCCCAGATATTATTTTATCATCAGTTTATGAATGCCATACGAACAAATCGTCGGATGATCTTCAGGCAGTGTAAGTATCTGGGGAATACCATAGACGGTCCCGCCTGAGGAGAGGAATATTATTTTACGCGCCGCTGCCCTCCGGGCAGCCTCCAATAGATGAAGAGTGGGGTACTACATTGGAGGTGACATCATAAACCGGGTTTTCGTTTGACAAGAGAGCCAGTGAGATATTAACTTAATACGAGCAGTCTTTTTGGGGAGATACAGAGACATCATCAGACTGATCTGGATGCAGCTATGAATCATCGGTCTTTTTTTGGAAGTGCTGACGATGTAGTATTTTTTCATAGTACCATTTGATAGTACCCTGGCGGTGGGATAGCACCTCATCTCATCAATTCTATTATGTTAGAAGAAATTAATTACAAGAGAAGGGTATTAGATGAAGAAAAATCGTTATGATGTATGCATAGTGGGGGGTCTGGGACATGTGGGGTTGCCCCTGGGGATTTCGTTGGCAAATGCTGGGAAAAAAGTGATTCTGTACGATATCAATGAAAAGGCAATAAAAACTGTATCTCAGGGAGAGATGCCTTTCGTCGAGGCGGGTGCGGGTGAAATTCTCAAGAAGGTCCTGGGCAATACTCTCTTTATTTCCTCTGATAAGCAGGTCATTTCAGAAAGTTTCTTTGTCGTAATTGTCGTTGGGACCCCGGTGGACGAACATCTTAACCCGCGCTTCACAATCTTCTTGAAGTTCTTTGCTGGCATTATAGATATGATAGGAGACGATCAACATATCATATTGAGAAGCACGGTTTTCCCAGGCTCAACAGAGAAAATCAAGGATTATTTGGAAACACGAGGAAAACGGACAAGGGTTTCTTTTTGCCCTGAGCGGATAGCGCAGGGAAAGGCTATAGAAGAACTTCGCGCCTTACCGCAAATTGTCGCTTCGTTTGATGAAGAATCGAGGGAAGAAGCAAAAATGTTGTTTAATTGCTTGACTGCAGATATTGTGTTCTTAAGCCCCATGGAAGCAGAATTGGCAAAGCTGTTTCTTAACGTGTGGAGATATATCCAGTTTGCAATTGCAAATCAGTTTTTTCAGATTGCATCCCAACAGGATATCGACTTCTATAAGATCTATGATGCAATAACGTATGAATACCCGAGGGCGCAAAGTTTCCCGCCTGCCGGTTTCGCTGCGGGCCCGTGTCTGTTTAAGGATACGATGCAACTTGCGGCTTACAGCAATAACAGTTTCTTCCTGGGACATGCGGCCATGCTGATTAATGAGGGGCTGCCGAACTTTATCGTTCAAAAACTCAAAGAGAAATACCGGATCAAGGAAAAGAGAGTCGGGGTTCTCGGCATGACATTTAAATCAAACAATGACGATATCAGAGAGTCACTGTCTTTTAAGTTGAAAAAACTATTGGAGATCGAAGCAAAAAAGGTCTTGTGCTCTGATGTATATTGTCACAACGAGGGCTTTGTGCCGGCCGACGTCCTCGTAAATGAATCGGACGTTATTATTTTGGCTACACCTCACAAAGAGTATGCTTTCCTCACTATTGATGATAGTAAGATACTCGTGGACATCTGGAACTATTACGGCAAGGGAGGATTATTCTAGTGAAGATTTTCATTACGGGGTCTGCGGGATTTGTGGCTGGCTATCTGGTAGCGGAACTTCTCGATCGGGGTCACGAAGTAATCGGCATCGACAACTTCTACAAGTACGGAAAGGCCGAAAAAAGTTATGATACCCATCCAGGTTATAGGTTCGTTGAGGGGGACGTGAAAGACGTTGACCTTCTTAAGGAGTTAATCGGAGACTGTGATCAAGTTGTTGCCTGCGCGGCGATTATTGGGGGCATTTCCCTGTTTCATGAATATGCCTACGACTTACTGGCGGAAAACGAGAGAATAATTTCCTCGACGTTTGATGCTGCCTTGTGGGCACACAAGAACAAGAGGTTAAGAAAGATAAATGTTCTATCCTCTTCAATGGTTTTTGAAAGTACCTCAACATATCCCACGCCGGAGGGAGAGCAACTGAAATGCCCGCCGCCTCTGTCGACCTACGGGTTCCAAAAGCTTTCCTGCGAGTACTTTGCCAAGGGCGCTTGGGAACAATACAGTCTGCCTCACACCATCATCAGACCGTTTAATTGCATTGGCATAGGAGAGAAAAGGGCGTTGTGTGACAAGGAGATCTTGTCGGGGAACATAAAATTGGCCATGAGTCACGTTGTCCCCGACCTTGTGCAGAAGGTCTTGAAGGGACAGGATCCCTTGCACATTTTGGGCAGTGGCAACCAGGTCCGACATTACACCTATGGCGGTGATTTGGCGGAGGGCATCAGGTTATGCATCGAGAGTGAAGAAGCCCTGAATGAAGATTTCAACATTTCGACATCGGTCTCAACAACGGTATTGGACCTCGCCAGGATAATTTGGCAGAAGATAAACGATGATAAACCATTCAGATACGTTTCAGACGCCCCCTTTAGATATGACGTTCAAAAGAGAGTCCCCAGCGTCGAAAAGGCAAGGAGGGTGCTGGGATTTGAGGCAAAAACCTCGTTAAGCGATGCCCTGGACGAGATTATCCCATGGATTGAGAATCAGATCAAAATTGGAGGCATATAATTTACCGCAGAAGCCTATGGACATAAAAAAATTATATGTCAATAGATTTGACAGAAGAGAAATGCGGAGAAAAGACGGCATATGGAAAATCTTGTGCCATTCTTTCTTTCAGGGATATATCCCAGAAGACTCCGCGGTCTTGGATATCGGTGCCGGTTATTGCGAATTCATCAATAATATCCGGTGCAGGGAGAAATATGCGGTTGAACTGAATGAAGATGCATTACATTTTGCCGATTCTGGGGTGAAAGTTCTTAATTGCCCCTCCACCGATCTGTCTCCGCTACAGGATGGTTTATTCGATGTTGTTTTCATGAGCAATTTTCTGGAACATCTGAAGTCCAAGGAAGATGTGCTGCAAACGCTTGAGGAAGTATTTCGAGTCCTGAAACTCGGCGGTAAGGTCATGATTCTTCAACCCAACATACGTTACTTATATAAAGAATACTGGGATTTCTTTGACCATCATGTTCCTCTGAGCGACAAGAGCCTGATTGAGGTACTAACGCTGGCGGGATTCACAGTCGAAGTCGTGCTGCCAAAATTCCTGCCCTATACTTCGAAGAGCAAATTTCCGCAGAAACCCCTCTTGGTCAAACTGTATCTTAAATTCCCCGCCCTATGGAAAATAATTGGCAAACAGATGTTTCTCATTGCCAGCAAACCTGAATGATGAGGAATGCTGACATTGCGTAATATTTCTTTAGGCATCATAATCCCAGTCTATAACGAAGCCGACAACATCGGCAGCACTCTGACTGCAATAGAGGAGAGGATTAAAACACCGCATAGAATCCACATCGTCTATGATTTTGAGGAAGACAACACCCTCCCGGTCGCAAGAGAATTCCTTGCAAAAGGTGGAGATTTGAAGTTCATAAAAAACCCCGTCAGAGGAGTTGTGAATGCGATCAAGATCGGCTTAAGAGATGCTGACGGAGAATATTTGCTGGTGACTATGGCTGACCTGTCCGACGACTATGACGTGGTTGACAAGATGTGCCGTCTCATGGATCAGGGATGTGATGTTGTGTGCGGCTCAAGGTATATGAAGGGGGGGAAGCAGAGAGGTGGCCCGCTGATCAAGAAGACATTATCACGGGCGGCGGGCGTGAGTTTAAAATATTTGGCTGATCTCCCCACTCATGATATAACCAATAGTTTTAAGCTTTACCGCAGGAGCATACTGGATTCCATGGAGCTTGAAAGTACCGGAGGCTTTGAGATAGGGATGGAAATAGTGGTGAAGGCCCACTTTTCCGGCTTTGCGATAAGGGAAATCCCCTGTACGTGGCAGCACAGACAACAGGGCAAATCGAGGTTCAAAATTCTTAGGTGGGCGCCGAAATACCTGAGATGGTATTTCTATGCTCTTCGAAGGCGCGTCACGTAGGTCATTACTTCCTTGATTGAATCGTTGCCAGACCTACTGTATGTGAAGGTCGCCAATCGGCGCCCCAAGGGTGATAAACGATAAAACGCCAGGACCCGTCCTGCTGACGTCGGACGACTTCCGTACCATTGCCCGACATCTCAACCGGCTTGCCATTTGAATTTACGCCCCTCAGATGCCACTTCGAACGCAAAAGGGCGATATCTCCGGCTTGGGTGACGCCCTTTGTTTCCAAGTTAATATGCGGCTTCAGACTGAGAACCCTTTCCAGGAATTTCCGGATCTCTTGACTGCCGGCGAATGGAATTTGCTCTTCCTGAGGAACTATCTTTGCCTCAGTCTCAAAGAGGCTGCAGAGCGACTCTAAGTCGCCCGCATTCATCGCCTTGGCAAAAAGGGCATGGACCCCTTCAGGCTTTTGTTCGCCTGCGCCCGTTACGGCCTCCCCTAACGAGATATCATATATTTTCACCCTCTGATTTTCAGCGACGACACGATAGCCGGTGAGCGCCGGAAAAACCGCAGCGTGCGAATCAACCAGAGCGACGTACTTGATCTTTTCCTGCCTCAGATAGGCTATCATCTCCTTCCTAATTTCTTTATGGCCCACATTAAAACCGTGTCTGTCGGCGTAATACATCAGTGACGGTTCCCAACGATCATCATAAGGAAGAGAAGTCGCTATCATCGCGTTCTTTTCTATATGATGATCTATAAACTCGCCGACCTCGACTAAGTCATTGATTTTATAGAACAAGAGGATTTTGGAAAGATAGAGGCTGGCTACCAAAAAGCAAACTAAAGGGAGTGCCGTCACCCAAGGAGAAAAGTATTTCCTTTTGCGAAACATGTCTACGAAAGAATTCATGCCTACTCCGCAGAACATTGCAAGAATAGGAGCCCATGGCAAACTGTAATAATTGTGCACAATAAAGAGGTTGAAGAATATCATAACTGTGACACATACTGAAAGGAGCCAGGTAAAGAGAAAACCACCCGTTTTACGCTTTGCCAAAATAAAAAAGCCGATTGCAAAAAAGAGCGTTCCTATTATCGATAACAATAGCTCGAATATATACTTCATAACGACAATATAGTTCTGTATGTCAAGCCTCTGTTGAAGGTGCCCAAAATACCAATAGTTAAACGGGTGCAGCTTAACAATCACCGAGGAATAAAGATGGGAAAAGGGATATGCATCTCGATGAAAGTATAGTTCATTAACAAAGTTAGCGTGCCGTTGCCAAACAAGCATCACGATTAGGGGTATTACCAGCGCGATAACAAACCTGACCAAGGAAGAAACCCTGCTCTCCTTCTCCCGGTATGCTCCGTAGAGTAGAGGCAGGTAGAGAGGCGCGACAACGGGGCTCTTTATAATGATGCCCAAACTGGCCGCGAGGATACCAAGGACAAAAAATATGTTTTTCCCCTTAATGCCCTCATGAAGGAAATCAAGCATAACCAGTGATAACAGGATCGCAAGAGGGTCCAGCATAGGGACTCTCTGAAAAAAAATGTTGAGAGGCATAAAAGCAAAAAAGAAGGCTGCATAAATCGACGACTTTCTATCCAGGAATTTCAGCGCCAAGCGGTAGACGAAGACTATTGATAACAACCCGCACACTATCGTCAAGAGCCTTGCGTATATCACATCCAGTGCAAACACTCTGTAGAGTAAGGCAGCCAGGGCCTGGTAAGCAGGAAATTCGAGGGCCACATAACCTGGATTGCCCAGAGTTATCATCCGGGGATATAACAGGTTGATACCGTCTCTATAGTAATCCCTTATGAGTCCGGCTGTTTGAGTCTGTCTCCAACACATCATGTCATCTAGAGGGGAGGTAACATGGTAGCAGCGCACAAGCAGAGCCAACAGCATGATACCGA
>JBAIXS010000220.1:0-8866 GCA_037916395.1 Candidatus Sulfobium mesophilum | reverse complement strand
CGCATCTGGTTTGCTATGTTCTCCGGCGTCGCGGGTTTCCTGCTTACCGGGAGATACCGGCTCTTTAGAATTCCTTTGAGTCCGGGGCCGCTGAGTGTCATTGTGCTATAGGGGTCGTGGCAGGATTCGCATTTCTGCATGAATAGAATCCTGCCCGCTTCAATACTTCTATCGTCGGCCTTTAGGACGATCAGCCTCGGGGCTTGTTCAGTTGTCTTTGGTCACGTCCTTCTGGATATGTACCTCCTTTGCACAGGCGGATATAAGGACGATGGATAAGAGCAAAGATAATGCCGCAGCACGTTTTTGTTTCATGCAAGCCTCCTATTCAAAAGTATATCTGAAACAGGGGGCAAAGGATATCAGTTTCTCTTATTAGAAGTCTCAAAATAGAGTATCCATTACTACAGCTGTCATTCCCGCAGTGTGTTGAGCGGGAATCCATTTTCTTTAAAAGCATGGATACCCGATAAAAGCCTCGAGCATGACAAAACAAGAATACTATTATGAGACAGTGTATAACGTCGGCAGATACGCCTTCTGGTATACTATTTCACGATGATAAAAGAGCAAGAGAGTCCGGACAAGACAGGGAATAGTACCCAGGGTTCTCTAACCAATGCACTTCTCAAAAATATCGCCACCCTCGGGTTTATCGGCTACTTGCCGTTTGCTCCGGGCACGTGGGGTACTATTGCGGCATTGCTGTTTGTTGCATTCATTCCTCTTTCCAAGACAGGTCTTTTGGCAGTCATCCTCTTTGGCATTATCATCGGTTCGATTGCGGCCGGGACTGCCGAGAAATTACTAGATGAGATTGACAGCAGCCACATAATAATCGATGAATTTGTCGGATTTTTGATTTCCATCATCTTCCTGCCTCACGCTTACGGTTATCTTGTCTCGGCCTTCCTTTTGTTCAGGTTTTTCGATATACTAAAACCATTCCCGATAGGCCGCCTTGAACAGATGATAAAGGGCGGCGCCGGGATAATGGCTGACGATATTTTGGCGGGTATTTTCACTAACGCCGCCCTACAGATATGGAAAGCGAATTTCTAACTGTTATCAAGGAGATATCCGGCAGGCTCACAGAAAAAGGTCTTAAATTGGCTGTTGCCGAGTCTTGTACCGGAGGCCTTATTTCCCACGAGATAACAAACCTTCCGGGTTCGTCGAAATTTTTTGATATGTCTGTTGTAAGCTACTCTGAAAAATCAAAAAAATCGGTGATCGGCATAGGAGCATCCCTGCTTAAGAAGTATGGAACAGTCAGTGAGGAGACGGCCGTTGCGATGGCCCAAGGGATAAGGAAACTGTCGGGAGCGGACGTATCCCTCTCCATTACGGGTGTTGCGGGACCGGAGCCTTTAGAAGGCAAAGATATAGGCCTTGTATATATGGCGGCATGCCTGAAAGATGTCGTGGAATCAAGGGGGATGAGCCTCAAGGGAAACAGGGAAACGGTCAAAAGAGATGCTTCACTGGAAGCACTTAAGTTTTTGAACCAGGTACTGCGGTTATGGCTTTAAGGTGCTTCATTGCGGTCTCCCTGCCGGCCCCGCTGAGGAATGCCGTCGGGGAGATTATAGGAAAGCTCAGGGATACGGGCGCGGACATTAAGTGGGTTCCTGAAGAGAATCTCCACCTGACCCTCAAATTTCTGGGGGAGACGGAAGAAGAACTCGTTGAAGAGATAAAGAACGCTCTTATCGATAAATTATCCCATTACCCGCCTTTTTATATTAAAATAGGCGGGGTTGGGTATTTTCCTGGAGGAAGAAATCCGCGCGTAATATGGGTCGGAATTGAAGATCCCGGGGTCCTTGAAGACATCTATAAGGATATTGATTACGCTGCGGCAAAATTCGGATATCCCATGGAGAAAAGGCCTTTTTCTCCCCATCTGACAATCGGAAGGGTAAGGTCGCCAAAGAGAGTCGCCGAGGTGATCAGGAGGCTTGAGGAATTTCGTACCATTGTATTTGATGAGTTTGTCGTTAAAGAAGTGATCTTAATGAAGAGTGAACTTAAACCGGGGGGAGCGGAGTATTCCGGTCTTGCCGAAATACCGTTGGAGGGGAAAAATGACGACTAAGGAGATGGGCAAAGAAATGAACAAGGAAAAATTGAAGGCCCTCGATATGGCTATTTCGCAAATCGAGAAGAATTTTGGGAAGGGATCGATTATGCGTCTCGGGGAAGGAAGTGCGGTGGAGGGCGTTCAGTCAATCCCCACCGGTTCCCTCACCCTCGACATAGCTACAGGGATAGGTGGGCTTCCGAGAGGCCGCGTTGTAGAGATATACGGGCCTGAATCTTCAGGTAAAACGACGCTCGCGCTGAATGCTATAGCGCAGGCCCAGGCAGGCGGCGGAACGGCCGCTTTCATCGACGCGGAGCATGCACTCGACGTTAATTATGCCAAGAGGATAGGAGTGAAGATCGAAGACCTCCTGGTTTCACAGCCTGATACCGGCGAGCAGGCCCTCGAAGTGGCCGAGGCCCTCGTTAGAAGCGGCGCGCTCGATATTATCGTAATAGATTCTGTTGCCGCTCTTGTGCCCAAGGCGGAACTGGAAGGAGACATGGGCGATTCACTGCCCGGCCTTCAGGCAAGGCTCATGAGCCAGGCGCTGAGGAAGTTAACCGCTTCGATATCGAAGTCCAACACTACGGTGATCTTCATAAACCAGATAAGGATGAAGATAGGGGTTATGTTCGGAAGCCCGGAGACCACGACCGGCGGAAACGCCCTGAAATTCTATGCCTCCATGAGACTTGATATCAGAAGGATCGAAAATATCAAGGAGAACCAGGAGATCATAGGAGGAAGGGTGAGGGTCAAGGTAGTCAAGAACAAGATGGCACCGCCTTTCAGGCAGGCTGAATTCGATATCCTTTTTAACCAGGGGGTTTCACGGGAAGGTGAAATCGTCGACCTCGGTGTCGATAAAGGAATCATCGAGAAGGCAGGAGCATGGTACAGTTACGGAGGAAACAGGATCGGCCAGGGCAGAGAAAACGTAAAAGAGTACCTGAAGAATAACGTCTCTGTTTCGAAAGAAATAGAGGAGAAGATAATAGAATCGGTCAATCTGAAGAAATGACCGCGAGGAGAATGACATGGACATCAACGAGCTGCTAAAAACGGCGCATTCGCTGGGCGCATCAGACGTTCATCTTAAGGTGGGGTCCCAGCCTATTGCGAGGGTCAACGGTCAGCTTGCCCCGATGCAGGAGAGCAGACTCAGCCAGGAGGATACGCAGAGGATCGCTTTTACGGTTATGAGTCCCACGCAGAGGGAGACATTTAAGAAGAAAAACGATATTGACCTCGCCTACAGCCTGCCGGGACTCGGGCGTTTCAGATGCAACGTATTCATTCAGCGAGGTACGGTAGGCCTTGTGTTCAGGGTAATTCCGATGAAGATACCGACCGTTGAAGAACTGCTGCTGCCGGATATCATCAAAAAAATCTCTCTTGAGCCGCGAGGGCTTATTCTTGTCACAGGCACCACCGGAAGCGGTAAATCTACGACGCTTGCGGCCATGATCGATAACATAAATAACAACAGAACAGATCACATCATGACTATTGAGGACCCTATTGAGTATCTGCACAGGGATAAAAGATCTATCGTAAACCAGAGAGAGATAGGCAATGATACAGAATCTTTCGGCAAGGCGCTGAGGGCCGCTCTCAGGCAGGACCCTGACGTAATCCTTGTGGGAGAGATGAGAGATTTTGAAACGATCCAGACTGCGCTTATCGCCGCAGAAACAGGGCATTTGGTGCTTAGCACGCTGCATACTATCGATGCGACTGAGACGGTCAACAGGATAATATCCGTTTTTCCGCCTTATCAGCATAAGCAGGTGAGGATGCAGTTGGCCTCAGTTCTTAAAAGCATTATCTCGATGAGACTAGTCCCCAGACAGGACGGAAAAGGCAGAGTACCCGCTGTGGAGGTCCTTGTGGCCACAGCCACCATAAAAGACTGCATAATCGACCCTGACAAGACCAAGACGATACCGGACGTTATTGCCCAGGGCACTATTATTTACGGCATGCAGACCTTTGACCAATCGCTCTTTAACCTTTTCAAATCGGGTTTGATTTCTTACGAAGAGGCGCTGAGGAGGGCCACTAATCCGGATGACTTTGCCCTCAAGGTCAAAGGTATCCAGTCGACGAGCGACCTTGTTTATGACGAATCCCCCTCATCTGACAAAGAAGAGATGAAGATTGACAGATTCGGGCATTGATGCTACCCGGTATGCCCTTCGTTTGCTCAGTTACAGGGGAAGAAGCGAAAACGAATTGAGAGATCGGCTCCTGAGGAAGGGCTTTCCGGAAAATGCTGTATCCCTTACGCTAACTCATCTGAAAGAAGCCGGATTTATAGATGACAGGGCCTTGGCTTTGGACCTTAAAAGACATGCTATTGAGCAAAAGAGGCTGGGCTACCGTGCGGCACGCTCCTTGTTTCAAAGGAGGGGCATTTCAGACGATCTTGCCGATTCGGTTTTGGCATACGACGAAGACGTCGAATTGGCAAACGCGCGGAGTCTGCTTGACAAAAAACACGGGTCTGCCGGAAATTATCATACGCCGAGGGAAATAAAAAGGCTCTATGATTATTTGTCGCGAAGGGGCTTTTCTTCTTACGTAATCGGCAAGGCATTAAAAGACTATAGAATAGATGAGGGAGAGGAAGGATGAGAGAGGCATTTATAACGGTATTTAAGTCTTATGCTCTGTGTACGTCACGCCGCAGATTCTTAATGCGGCATCCAGCGACTTTTAAAGCCAACTACTGGATTCCGGCTCAACACACTGCCGGAATGACAGAATACGAAAATATAGGATCTGGTCGCTCAAATGTGACGGCGGTTTTTGGACTATGAAAGGCCCTGAAATAAGAAAAACTTTTTTGGAGTTCTTCAGTTCAAAGGGACACACTGTTGTTTCCAGTTCTTCGCTCATTCCGGGAGACGACCCCACACTTCTTTTTACGAATGCCGGAATGGTCCAGTTCAAGTCTGTTTTCCTGGGGCAGGAGCAGAGGCCTTACAGCAGGGCTACGACAAGCCAGAAATGTATGAGGGCCGGGGGAAAGCATAACGACCTCGAAAATGTCGGCCATACGGCGCGACACCATACCTTCTTTGAGATGCTCGGGAATTTTTCTTTCGGAGATTACTTCAAGCGGGAAGCGATTATATACGCATGGGAGCTTCTTACGAAGCATTTCAATCTGCCGAAGGAGAGACTCTGGGCGACCGTATATGAGGA
Source organism: Candidatus Sulfobium mesophilum (assembly GCA_037916395.1). GTDB lineage: Bacteria > Nitrospirota > Thermodesulfovibrionia > Thermodesulfovibrionales > UBA6898 > Sulfobium > Sulfobium mesophilum_A. Next base: position 3,567 of record JBAIXS010000220.1, on the reverse strand, counting down.
TGACGATGAGGCCGCCGGGTTATGGACAGAAGTCACGGAGATACCGGCCGCGCGGGTGGTAAGGCTCGGCGCCAAGGATAATTTCTGGCAGATGGGAGATACAGGCCCCTGCGGACCGTGTTCCGAGATCATCATTGATCAGGGGGCTGAGATCGGATGCGGGAGGCCGGACTGCAAGGTAGGATGCGAGTGCGACCGGTACCTGGAAATTTGGAACCTTGTCTTTATGCAGTTTGACAGGGACAAGTCAGGCAGTCTTAATCCGCTGCCCAAACCCAGTATAGACACAGGGATGGGGCTTGAAAGACTTGCCGCTGTTTTGCAGGGCAAACATAATAATTTCGACTCTGATCTTTTTGCCCCCATTATAAGGGACATTTGCCGTTTTTCTAACAAAACATACGGCAAAGACCGGTCCACGGACATCGCGATCCGCGTTATTGCAGACCACATAAGGGCGATAACCTTTCTGATATCCGAAGGGTTGGCCCCATCTAACGAAGGCAGGGGATATGTGCTCAGGAGGATCATACGGCGCGCCGCCCGGTATGCAAAATCTCTTGATATAGGCGGGCCTGTTTTGTATAAGTTATGCGGTTCCGTCTCGGAAGCGATGTCCGACGCCTATCCGGAGCTTTCAGAAGGACAGAGCAGGGTCCAGCAGATGCTCAGGGTGGAAGAGGAAAGATTCGATAAGACACTCGAACAGGGTCTTTCCCTTCTGAACAGCATCATAAGAGACGCAAAGAGCATGGGCGTCGATATCATAGGCGGGGAGGACCTCTTCAGACTGTACGACACTTACGGCTTTCCGCTGGACATCGCCAGAGACATTTCAGCCGAGAATGGACTTGGGATAGACGAGCCTGGGTTCCATTCTGAAATGGAGAAACAAAAGGTAAGGGCGCGCGCGTCCTGGACTGCCGAGGAGGCCGCCTCAGCGCCTGTTTACAGGGAGCTGTTTGAAAAGTACCGTAAGACTGAATTTTGCGGCTATGAGACCGCTGAGTCCGACGCAACGGTGCTTGCTCTGATCTCTGACAGTGCGCTGGTCGATGAACTTGTCGCCGGTGAAACCGGGGAGGTCCTTCTGGACATAACGCCGTTTTATGCTGAGTCCGGAGGCCAGGTCGGCGACGTCGGCGAGTTGGTTTCCGATGCGGTAAGGGCTGTCGTGCTTGACACCAGGAAGCCTGTGGAAGGCATGTCTATACACAAGGTGGAAATCAAAAGGGGAGTGTTGAAGGCCGGCGCAAAAATACGGGCCGCGGTCGACCCCGAAAAAAGGTCTGCCACGATGAGAAACCATACGGCGACGCACCTTATTCACGCCTCACTGAGGCACTTGATTGGCGAGCATGTCAAGCAGGCCGGCTCATATGTATCTCCCGAAGGACTAAGGTTCGACTTCAACCATTATAATGCTCTGGATAAGGATACGATAGAGGCGCTGGAAGATGAGGTGAACGGGGAGATACTCAGAAACATATGTGTAGAAACGACCGTGATGGAGACCGCTAAAGCTATCGAATCCGGCGTTACAGCGCTGTTTGGCGAAAAGTATGGGGAGAAGGTCCGGGTTGTCACTGTCCCGGGTGTTTCTTCCGAACTATGCGGCGGCACGCACGTCAGGGCCACAGGGGACATCGGTCTGCTTAAAATATATTCCGAAGGCAGCGTCGCCTCCGGCATCCGGAGAATCGAGGCTGTGACGGGAAAAGAGGCGGTCCGCTACTTCAGAAAAGGTGAAAGAGAGCTTGTGCAGATGAAGGAGATACTTAAGACCTCCGATAATCCTGCTGATAGGTTAAGAAGACTTGTTGCGGAGATGAAAGAACTCGAGAAGGCTCTCGATGGGTTCAAGGGCAGATCCGCAGCGGAGAGATCCTCGGAGATAATCGGCAAGGCGCGCGAAATCGGCGGTGTGAAGGTTGTTGCCCGCAGACTCGACGGCATGGAGACTAAAGACCTCAGGGTTCTTGCCGATAACGTCAGAGACGGTCTCGGCTGCGGTATTTTGTTGCTGGCATCGGTGAAAGACGATCAGGCGGCGATGGTTGCGATGGTTACCAGTGATCTGACGGACAGGTTCAGTGCCGGGGATCTTCTTAAAAAGGTGGCGGCTGCGGCGGGCGGCAGGGGAGGCGGCAAACCGGACATCGCGCAAGGGGGAACCAAGGAGATCAAAAAGCTGGACAAAGCCCTGGAATCATTATACGATATAGTTAAGAAACAGGCGGGTTGATGCCCGCGGATTGGCTTACTGCTTATAAAACGATCAAATTTGAGGAGGGTTTGCTATGGCGTTATTCGATGTCATCAGAAATGCGATGCTCGCCGGTTTCGGGGTACAGGAAAAAGTCAGGGAGTTTGTCGATGACCTGGTGAAAAAGGGTGAATTGAGCGAGTCCCAGGGCGCAAAGCTTGTGAAGGAATGGTCGGACAAATTCGAAAAAAACACTACCGACATAAGCAAAAGCGTCAATGAAGTAGTGACCAAAGCCCTTGAAAAGATGAACCTTCCTACAAAGGACGATGTCCAGAAGCTCAACGAGAAAATCGACTCTCTGGCTTCGAGGGTAGCAAAGGTCGAAGAAAAGTAGGGGGAGTGACGGGAACCTTTTAGATGCCTTTTAACCTTCTGATTCTCAGAAGGACATACAAGAATGTCAACAGGGTAAGGCATATCGTCAATGTCCTTCTTAAGTACGGATTCGGAAAGATAGTCGACCAACTCCATCTGGGCAGGTTCGTCCCGTTCAGAAAACGTCTCAAAACCTTTGGTCAGTGGCCTTCTCTGAAAAGTCCGACGGTGCCGGAAAGGCTCAGGATGGCCTTTGCCGAACTCGGCCCGAGTTTTATAAAACTGGCGCAGATACTTTCCACAAGGCCCGACTTGATCACCAGGCCCTTCGCAGACGAATTCAAAAAGCTTCAGGACAGAGTCCCGCCTTTCCCGACAGCTGAAGCGAAGAAGATAATAGAGGAAGAGACAGGACGCCCGATTGAGGAAATCTTCTACAGGCTCGACGAAGGACCGGTCGCCGCTGCCTCTATAGCGCAGGTTTATCACGGGACGTTGCTCGACGGCAGCGAAGTGGTCGTCAAGGTCCAGAGGCCCGGGATCAGGGACCAGATCGAAACGGACATCATCATCCTGACCGCAGTTGCCCAGCTGATGGAGAGGTATATATCAGAGAGCATTTTTTACAACCCATCCGGCATTGTAGAAGAATTTGCGAGGACTGTCAGGAAGGAGCTCGATTTTACCGAGGAGGCGAGGAACTGCATCCGCTTCAGGAAGAACTTCGAAGATGTCCACGAAGTCGTCATCCCGAAGATCTTCAGCGAATTTACGACTGACACGCTCCTTATCATGGAGAGGATCAAAGGCGTCAGGATAGACGATATCCAGGAGATAACGAAGCTCGGCCTTGACCGTGCGCGACTCGCCAAAATTGGAGTGGATGCCTATTTCAAACAGGTGCTCGATGACGGGTTTTTTCATGCCGACCCTCATGCGGGGAATATCTTCGCGCTCAAAGACGGCAGGATCGGGTTTATGGA
>JBAIXS010000219.1:0-2733 GCA_037916395.1 Candidatus Sulfobium mesophilum | reverse complement strand
TCTTTGCCAGTTCCAGACCCTTCTTGGCTTCATCTACGCCAAGATAAGCATCGTAAACATTAAACGACAGCTCTTTCTTCATGCCGTCAAGATACTCCGCGGTTTCGGCTATCTTGGCCGCAGCCTTTCGCCGTTCGTGCTCGCGTTTGGTTCCATCGAATATCTCCCATCTCAGGAATGCCGCCACCTGCCAGCTCTGGCCTTCCGAGCCAAACGGCTTGGCATGATCGTTCATTTGATATGAACCACCCACTCCTATAGTTGGATAGTAACCAGCGTTAGCCATCTTAAGCATATTCTCGGCATTCTTATATCTTGTCTCCAGCGACCTGAGATCCTTTCTTGACAGCGTGAGATTTAAATAATATTCAAGCGGCTTCAGCTCTAAGAGGGGGCGCTCTTCCGTCACGTCTACCGATTCGTTCAGGCCAAGCATTAGGCCCAGGCCCCTCTTCGCCACCGCCAGATTTTTCCTTGCCGTGACGAGCCTCTCTTCTGCCGAAGAAAGAGCGGCTTTTGCTCTGAGGCTGTCCGAATAGAGTCCCAGATTCTCTTTGTATCTCGAGTCGGCTATTCTAAGGTGTTCGCGGGCGTCATCTATCCCCTTCTCCGCGACCGCGACATAGGCCTTGGCTGTCTGTATGCCGAGATAGCCCTTAAGTACGCCAAAGGCCACTTCCTCCCTCTTTCTATCCATCTCTTCGTTCTTTGCCTCAAACTCCTTTCGGGCTACGTCGATCCCGATTGCCGCTTTCGGTGCAAATAAAGGCTGTTCGATAGAGAAAGCAGTCTGAAAGTCGCTTATTGCCGCCGGATTGTTAAGTGAGGGAATATCGAAATCCTGCGCAGTAAATCGTCCCTGGTTGAGTTTTGCCATGAATGCATAGGTAGGATTGTCTGTCCTCATGAATCTTTCTTCGAATACCACCTTCGGCAGTAGATTGCCTGTGGCTATCCCGATTTCCTCCTTTTGGACAAGAAGTCCCTTCCAGGCTACCCTTATCTGAGGGTTGCCTTCCATGGAATAATTTAGGGCAGCCCTTAGAGTTAACACTCTGTCTTGCGATAGTGCATTTCGTGGGTAAACCGCTGCAATAAAGCATGCAATAATTATCAATTTGGCTATCCTATCGGACATGATAAATCCTCCCATTACTTTCCGGACGACATTTTTCTTTTCTTTGTCATAAAGTCCTTAAAGGTCTTCATATCGCATGTCCCCGTTTTTTTCTGAAATTCCTCGCAATCCATGAGTGATTTAATATCCTCCCCAAGGACCCTGTCTTTTTTCAGATTTTCCGCCAGAACAGCGATCATCTTTGAGGCGAAAGGGGGCATACTCTTACTGAGTGAATAAAACACGAGTTTTCCCTCCCTCCTCTCATCGAGGAAGCCGGCGGCATCCATGAGATTAAGATTGCGAGATACGAGTGGTTGGGAAATGCCCAGTACCCCCATTATCTGGCATACGCACAGCTCCTTCCTTGAAAGGAGCATGATGATCCTCAGCCGTGTGGTGTCCGACAGCAGTTTTAGTATCTTCTCTGCTTTTTTCATATTGACATATAAACATACGTTAATATGAGTTGTCAAGACCCTTTGCAATCAACAGGGTGAGTGGCGGGACTTGGAAAGGTCCGGCGGTTTGCCGGATGACTCAGTCCCAAAAAGCCCCTCGCCCGCTTTTGTCGCCTTGGCAAGAGGCAAAAAATATTTTCAAAAAAAAGAATTCGCTGCACGTTCTATCCTTCACAAAATATTCATATTGTATTGTTAATTAATAACTAATGTTGCACAGTAGTTATGTTTCGGCATTGACAGCAATAGCCCTTGGGTTGGCCCTGGGGTTTGTTTTTCAACGAGGTCGTTTCTGTCTTAACTCAGCCTTCAGGGACATTATATTTATAAAGGATTTCACCCTTTTTAGGTCTTATCTCCTATGTGTCGTGGTAGCCCTCATAGGCACGAACATACTTGAAGATGCAGGTCTCATTTTGTCGTTTGATCATGAAACCGGCCGCCTTGTCTCAACAACGCTGTTGCGCCAGAATTTCGTGCCTGTTGCCAATATTCTAGGGGGGTTTCTATTCGGTTTGGGGATAGTGCTTGCTGGGGGATGCGCAAGCGGTATCGTTTACAGAATGGGGGAGGGACAGATGGCTGCCATGATCGCCGTCATCGGGTTTTTCTTTGGCATCGGGATGACAGCAGACGGATTGCTGAGCCCGTTTAATAAATTCCTAAAAAGCTTCAGAGTGGAGATCTCCGGAAAGACAAATCCGGCTATATGGGACCTCTTTGGAGGTAGCATGACTGCGAAATGGGCTACAATAGCGGTTTTTTCTATTGTGATATTGGCCTTCGTTTTTAAGGGAAGACCGACCTTCGGCAAATCCGGTAAGGGATATTCATGGGGTTTGACGGGGTTGCTCGTTGGGTTGCTGACTATATGCGCATGGGAGATATCATCTTTATTCGGGGGCGTTCCGAGAGGTCTCGCCATCACCACGCCTTTAAGGGAATTCTTCTACTCGGTGCTGACCAACAGCTCGCATTCACCCTTCCCGGAATTCAGTTTTATAGGGTTGTTCAAAGGTACGTGGGGTGTGTTTTTTATACTGGCAGTACCTTTCGGCGCAGCGCTCAGTTCGGCGGGCCTGAAAGAGTTCAAATGGAAGATACCGCCTGCAAAAGAAGTTCTTACGGTCTTCTTCGGAAGCATCCTGATGGGTA
>JBAIXS010000218.1:0-2496 GCA_037916395.1 Candidatus Sulfobium mesophilum | reverse complement strand
TGTCCTTCCCTGGTGCAATCCGTTGCCATCCGGCTTGTCCGGAATCTTTCTTGTTGAGGGTCTCATAACTGAATGCACAGTATTTAGAAAATCTCCCTCACACCTCTTTGCCAAAGAGGGGTATTATTCCTCCCTTTGGAAAAGGGAGGATAGGAGGGATTTTATAATGAAATGTCTTCGCTGTTTTGGGGTTGCTAATAAAGAAGGATTCCAGAACTCGCGATCCAGAAGCATCTCGGACGAAATTGCAAGAATGATAGGTATATTCGGTCCGTGAACAGAGTCTGCATAGTTGTTCTTCTTCTGAGCGTCTTATCTGCCTGTTCTACCTCCAGGCAGGAAGTCGCGCCTGATTCTGCGTATGTAATAGCTTCATGGTACGGGTCTGATTTTCACGGCAGACCCACTTCTTCCGGAGACATATATGATATGTATTCTCTTACATGCGCCCATAAGGTCTATCCCTTCGGAACGAGATTAAAGGTGACGAATACTGCCAATAAGAAGACTGTTGAATGCGTTGTCAACGACAGAGGCCCGTTTGTTGACGGAAGAGACCTTGACCTCTCATACGCTTCCGCAAAGGAGATTGGAATGATAGGTCCGGGAACAGGCAAGGTATTGATCCAGGTAAATGGCAGGGACGATTCTTATGTCAGGAAGGTAAGGATACAGGGGGCAGGAAAGACTGGCCCTTTTGCAATACAGGTCGGCGCTTTCAATGAAAGCATCAATGCGATACGCTTAAAGAAGGCGCTCAATCTTAAGTATGGAAACGTTTATATCCAGGAAGCTGAGATTAAGGGGTCTACATTTTACCGTGTAAGAGTCGGCAATTTCGATGCACTGCCAAGTGCGGTTTCGATGGCCGAACAACTGGGACAAGAGGGATATCCGGTCATGGTTGTAAAGGCCGATATGAAGATATAAAATCCGGTGTCGTTGAATCCGCTCAGATGCCCCATAGGGCAAGAGTGATGGCGGACTACTCTACTATAAAAAAAATGCTGTTTCATGTAAAATTCCAATTATGAAAAATTATGACGATGTTGTGGAATTTCACGGGCATTCCTGTCCGGGTCTGGCGCTTGGCTATAGAGTTTCGTTGCGGGCGCTGAGGGAGTTTAAGAAGAGGTCTCAGGACGAGGAACTGGTCGCAATAGTCGAAAACAATTCATGCGCGGTGGACGCTGTTCAGGTTATGACAGGCTGCACATTCGGAAAAGGGAACCTGATTTTCAGAGACTTCGGCAAACAGGTCTACACTTTTATTATGAGGCCTTCGGGCAGGGGCATCAGGATTGCGGTCGATTGGAAGCGGCCTCCCGAGACTGAGGCCGAAAAGACGGCGTGGAAAAGGTATGGAGGGGGAGACCGGTCGAAAAATGTTATACAAATCGTCCATGACAGAAAAGCGGCACGGGTGAGGCACATACTGGAAATAGATGACAGAGAGTTGATGAAGGTGACAAAAAGCAGGGAAAAACTTCCTGCCGAAGCCGAGATCTATCAGAGCATCGTCTGCGAAGGATGCGGCGAAAAGGTTGCCGAGCCCAGGGTGAGGATCCGGGAGGGCAAATTGCTCTGCATCCCGTGTATGGAAGGGAAAGGATAATGGAAGAGATCATTAAGAAGGCTGAGATACTTATCGATGCTTTGCCTTATATCAGAAACTTCTACGGAAAGACCTTCGTTATAAAATACGGCGGCGCTGCGCAGACAAAGGAGGATTTAAAAGAGTCCTTTGCAAAAGACGTAGTGATCATGAATTATATCGGCATCCGCACTGTTATCGTTCATGGCGGCGGTCCTAAGATTTCGGCCACGATGGAGAGGATGGGGAAGAAGCCGGAGTTTGTGAACGGCCAGCGGGTTACTGACCAGGAAACGATGGACATCGTCGAGATGGTGCTCGGAGGCCTTATCAATAAGGAGATCGTTTCGCTCATAAACAGACACGGCGGAAAGGCCGTCGGGATGAGCGGCAAAGACGGCGGCCTGATCCGCGCGCAGAAGAAACTGATCAAGAAACCTACTCCCGAGACCGGCGTTGAGGAGATCATAGACCTCGGTCTTGTCGGTGAGGTGACGTCTGTAGATCCATCGGTGATTGATGGTCTGGATAAGAACGGCTTTATCCCTGTTGTTGCGCCGATTGGGGCGGGACCGAAGGGCGAGACGCTGAACATCAATGCCGATTTTGTGGCCTCTGCGGTTGCGTCTGCCCTTAAGTCCGAAAAGCTCGTCCTTCTTACGGATGTTCCCGGGCTGCTCGACAAAAAAGGCAAAACGATATCGACGCTTAAGAAGGGCCAGATAGATAAGCTCGTAAAGGACGGCACAATATCCGGGGGAATGCTGCCCAAGGTGACGGCCTGTCTTAACGCTATTGCCGGAGGGGTCAATAAGACGCACATCGTTGACGGCAGGGTGCCACACTGTCTTTTGCTCGAGATATTTACGAAAGAAGGCATAGGCACGGAGATACTTGCCTAG
>JBAIXS010000217.1:0-3021 GCA_037916395.1 Candidatus Sulfobium mesophilum | reverse complement strand
AAAGCAGGGCGCAAAGATCGTGCTTTCTGCCGATGATATTATAGAAGAGCTTGCCCCGGCACTGAGGGGTTTTATCAGAAAAAGCGACAGCCGGCCTGCCGCTTCTGTATCTGAAGAAGAAGGCAGGGTGTGCGGACTGCTTTCAAGGGAGCCCAAGCATATCGATCTTCTTTCGAGGGAGAGCAGGATGCCGGTAAATACAATGCTCAACCTGCTTCTTTCCCTGGAGCTTAAAGGTGTTGTCAGGCAGTCCAGCGGAAAAAGATTTTATCTTTCATGAGGTGAATGGTGTCGAAGAAACTGATAAAAATATTGAAAATGATCACAAGGGATCTTAAAGAAACTGAATTTTATTCTGAAGAGATGCTTAATACTATTCAGTATGATGAACCTGATTTTGTGGACATTGGTGAAGAACTCGCGGCGCTTGAGTCTTCTCAAAGCCTTGACGACGACGAACTCGATATATTAAAGTCTCTTCTTGTTTACATTATGCTTAAGAAGAGTTCCTATGAAAAGGAAGACATCTATGCTTTGGTGTTCGGCGGAGGAAGAAGGATCATATGGCACTGAGCAGCTGGTTTGACACTACAGGAGGTCGCCCATGAAGTCTCTGGTTATAGTTGAGTCGCCCGCGAAGGCAAAGACGATCAGCAGGATACTGGGAAGCTCCTTTGAGGTAAAGGCCTCTGTCGGCCACGTCAGGGACCTGCCGGTAAAGGAGATGGGGATCGACATCGAAGAAAACTTCACGCCGAACTACATTGTCATTCCAGGCAAGGAAAAAGTGATCAGAGAACTGAAAAAGGCCTCAAAAGAGGCCGAAGCGGTTTACCTCGCCCCGGACCCTGACAGGGAAGGTGAAGCCATTGCCTGGCATATAGCCGATGAGATAAAGGGGAAATCCAAAAAGGTTTACCGGATAAAATTTAACGAGATAACGAAGACGGCGGTGCTGGATTCGATGAAACGTCCCGGGGAGATCGACCTTAAGAAGGTTGACGCGCAGCAGGCCAGGCGTGTTCTGGACAGGCTTGTGGGATACGAACTGAGCCCTCTTCTATGGAGGAAGGTCAGAAGGGGTCTTAGCGCCGGAAGGGTCCAATCCGTGGCGGTAAGGCTTGTAGTCGACAGAGAACGCGAGATAGAGGCATTCAAGTCCGAGGAATACTGGTCGATAAATGCCGAGTTTGAAGGCTCGGACAAACCTTTGTTTTGGGCCAAGTTGTCCAAGTATAACGGGGAAAAAACAGATATAAGAAGCGCCGAAACAGCGCAGGCCGCTGTGGAAGACATAAAGGGAAGCAGGTTCGTTCTTGCCAGGATCGAGCGGAAGACCAGGAAGAGGACGCCTGCCCCTCCTTTTATTACCAGCACGCTTCAGCAGGAGGCCGCAAGGAAGCTGCGGTTTACGGCCAAGAAGACGATGACTGTTGCCCAGCAGCTGTACGAGGGCATTGAACTGGGGGAAGAAGGAGCCGTAGGCCTGATAACTTACATGAGGACCGATTCACTCAGGGTCGCCGATGAAGCGCAGCATGCGGTGAGAGATTTTATTCTGTCGGTTTACGGCAGGGAGTATCTGCCGGAGAAGCCTCCGTTTTATAAAAGCAAGGAGTCGGCGCAGGAGGCACACGAAGCCATAAGGCCTACTTACATGACTAATGCCCCTGATAAAATTAAGAGGTTCCTGACCAAAGACCAGATATCGCTTTACAAACTTATCTGGAACCGGTTTGTAGCCAGCCAGATGACTCCGGCCCAATTGGAACAAACAACCTTCGAGATAGCCTGTAACACAGAGAGGTGCAAGGGAGAGACGGTTTTCAGGGCTTCCGGCAGCGTGATTAAATTTCAGGGTTTTATGGTTCTTTACACTGAAAGTACGGATGAACTTCTGGAAGAGAGCGAGGCCCTTTTGCCCAGCCTCAAGGAAGGGGAAACCCTGAAGCTGATGCAGATCCAGCCTAAGCAGCATTTTACACAGCCTCCTCCGAGGTATACCGAGGCGTCGCTTGTTAAGGCCCTTGAGGAAAAGGGCATAGGACGACCGAGCACCTATGCTGCAATTCTTTCCACTATACAGGACAGGAAATATGTGCATAAGACGGATGGAAGGTTTTCTCCGACTGAACTCGGCTCGGTGGTTAACGATCTTCTTGTGGACAGATTCACTGAGTTGATGGATATAGGCTTTACGGCCAGCATGGAGGAAAAACTCGACCGCATTGAGGAGGGCAAGTTGAAATGGGTCAAGGTCGTGAAGGATTTCTATTCCCCATTTCATAAGAAACTTGCGGAAGCGCTTGCGATCCCGGGCAAAGTCAAACCACAGGATATCCCTACCGAGGCCGTCTGTGAGAAGTGCGGACTTCCTATGGTGATCCGCTGGGGCAGACACGGCAGGTTCCTCGCATGTACGGGTTTCCCGGCATGTAAAAATGCCAAGCCTCTGGATGAGGAAAAACAGGCGGCTGAAGTAATCGAAACTGATGAAAAGTGTCCAAAGTGCGGCTCTCCGATGCTACTTAAGTCAGGCAGGTTCGGGAAGTTCTTTGCATGTTCCAGGTATCCGGAGTGCAAAACGACAAAGGCCGTTTCCACGGGTGTGAAATGCCCTGAAGACGGCGGCGACATTGTTGAGCGAAGATCCAAGAAGGGAAAACCCTTCTGGAGTTGCGGCAATTATCCGAAATGCAAGTTCGCAACATGGTATAAACCTGTGCCTGAAAAATGTCCTAAATGCGGGGCTGAATTCCTGGGAGAAAAGAGGAACAAGGCTGGTGATGTTTTTCTATACTGCCTGAATAAGGAATGCGACTATAAGGCAGCTCTGCCAAAGAAAGAGGAAGAGACGGTCGTAGGAGCCTAGCGTAAGTTTGTGTGAGGGAGGCTGCTGCCTGCAGCTTTGTTGCTCTTTATTTTGGTTGTACTATAATATTATTAATTTTAGGATAACCGAAATGCGAGGAGGAGATTGAGATGAACAGGCTGCTATTCGGTGTTATTCTGGTCATTTTA
>JBAIXS010000216.1:0-4171 GCA_037916395.1 Candidatus Sulfobium mesophilum | reverse complement strand
CTTCACCCAATTGCAATCTATGAGTGCGTTGATTATCTCCTCCCTTTCAATCTCCTTTATCTTTTCTTTAAGAGTTTCCACTAACTCACCTCGCGTTTATATTTGCCAAAACTATGCCAGAGCGAATCTGCCTGCTTTATAGGGACTTTTATGCGGCAATGTATCGGATAGAATGCTACATAATTGTCTTTGACTTACAATTATGTACTGTTCCTCTCGCTGACAAATGCCAGGGGCTCATCCGTGTAAGACCAGGAAAAAGCTGATGGGTTAACAAGTGGTCAACCCGTGGAACCCTTTGTCAAAGGCATCTTATTACAGTTGTAACTTTTATAGATTTGCGGAGGGTGATATACCTGTGACCCAGTAGGTGTTAACGACACCGATCAATATACATGGCACAGGCCTTCTTTTTGAGCGGATTTTGATGATTGTTTATTCCGGCATGCCGCAGAGGAGAAAGAGAGCCCTGGAATTCACTTGACAAGAGATCTTCGCATCATCCCCAGCTCACCTATCGTGGTACTGGACGAATTCCTCAGTTATCTGAAATCTAGAATCGCACTGGCTTCTGCAAGAAACGAAAACAGGCATTACAGCCGGTCAAGGCAGAGCACTTAGGCAGCATCCAAGAGAATATTGCCTACTTCCCCCGAAGACAGTATACTTCAATTGTAGCCAGTCAGGTAATTTGCTTTTTGGGTAAGGTCCAGGAAAAGGAGAAACCGCCATGAAATATCTTGTTTTGCTTGGAAGAATTTTATACACCTTCATATTTCTTCAGGCAGCGCCAGGCCATTTCACCGCAAAAACCATTGCCTTCGCAGCCGGCAAGGGCGTTCCAATGGCCCAAATAGCTGTCCCTCTGTCAGGGGTAATCGCCTTTGTCGGGGGATTGAGCATACTTCTTGGTTATAAGGGAAGACTAGGGGCATGGCTGATCGTACTTTTCTTAGTGCCGGTTACGCTGATGATCCACAATTATTGGGCTATTTCTGATCCCGCGCAGGCCCAGGTCCAGCATATAAATTTCATGAAAAATCTGTCGATGCTGGGTGCAGCCCTCCTGATAGCCCATTTCGGCTCGGGACCGCTGAGTCTTGACAGCAGGAGGCGTTGATCGCTTGTGAAAAATGCTCATATTCAGCTGACGCCGCCAAGTTTTCTTATTAAGTAAATTCCGTCCCGGATGGTAAGGAACAATTTCTCGGCCCTGTCATCTGTCTTCACCAATTCGTTGAACTCGGCCATGGCACGGCTATCGTCATCTTCAGGGGCAAAGATCCTGCCGTACCACAGGGCATTGTCAGCAAGCATAAATCCGCCATTTCTCAATATGCGCATCGATTCTCTGTAGTAGGCGCTATAGTTTTGTTTGTCGGCGTCCACAAACACAAGGTCTGTCTCTGCTTCGGGCAGCATCTTAAGTATCTCAAGCGCCTCACCCACGCGCAAGGTAATCTTAAAGCCACCTGGACTTCTGTCAAAGAAATTCTGGGCGAGCTTTGCGTAATCCTGATTATGCTCGATAGTCAGTATCCTACCGTTTTCAGGCAGAACCTCTGCCATGGCAAGGGCCGAGTAACCTGTGAATGTGCCGACTTCGACAATCTGCTTCGCGCCGGACAGAAGCACCATTAACTGCAAAAAACGTCCTTCGACGCGTCCGGTGAGCATACTCGGGTAGGGTGTCTTTTTAAGAGTAAATTCTTCGATCTCTTCGAGAAGATCAGACAGCGGCGTCGTATGATCATAAGCATACTCCTCCGCCTCCTTTGCCACGCTGTCCATAAAGGAGTAGATACCGGATGCGTCTTTCCCTTTCCTGTTTCTCATTGCCATAGGCGCTTCTGCATAGCCGTCTTTCCTCAGTATAGCACCTGTCGGTTGCAAGCCGAACTGCCCCCGGGCAAAGCTGATTGCCTGCATTGCCAGGCGCAGGAAAATAAAAAAGGATAACTAAAAGGGGACAACCTATATGAAGGGAAAAAAAAGAGCGGCTTAACGCCGCTCTTCTTCTTTGTCAGTCTGCCAGTCTTACGACTTCTGGATATAGAGTTCCCATGTGTCGCCGGGAAGCTTCACAGACTCGAACTTATAGCCCTGTTTTTCGGCCCACTTCGGGAGCGAGTCTTCAGCGGATGCAGGAGCATCGCAGAGGACCTTTAATAGCTGTCCGCTGGACATCTTTTCGATAGCCTTTTTGGACAGAACGAGAGGATAGGGACATACCCTACCCAGGACGTCGAGAACCTGGTCCGGTGTTTTGCTGCTAAGTTCACCCATGAGTATTTACCTCCTTACAGGTCATAATAGACCCTGTTTTGTTAATTAGAAGAAAAGAACGTGCTTCGCTTCTTCCATTGCCTTTTGTATTTCTGAAAAGGGCACTACCTGTATTGTCTTGTCAGCGCCCATGTCTTCTGCATTAGGCATAGCATCCTCAGGAATTCCGTATTTTGCAAGATCTTCCTTGCATACAAGCACATCCAGGTCAACAAGAAGGGCATTCTTCATATGGGATTCCGTGCTTGTTATACCGTATAAATCCATCGCGTTCTGACCCTTCTGAAGACCGAGCACGCCCTCTCCCATGAAGCAGAGTTTAGGCGTCACGGTATCGCCGTCGTCAAGCAGTATCTCCACTGTCTGATAAGCGATCGCGTGCGTTATTGCGAGCCTTGAGGTTTCGCCCTTATACTGGGGCTTCTGTACTATGAATGCAACTTTCACATCACCCATCTTACTCCCCTCCTATCAGCAGGACCCGGTCTGCGCCGTGAATCTTTGCCAGGTACCAGTGCATAGCGTTCCACTGTATGCCAGGTATGCCCTCGTCTTTTTTTACGCCCCTTGCCACGGTGCAGGCCTCGCAGGTGCAAATCTCGACACCTTTTTCGAGAAGGGCCTTGAGGTATTTCTCTCCGGTCGAATAATCTTTAAGGTGTTTTTGGTTCGCCTTCACCGAACCGGTTGCGTTCCCCGAAAACCAGATGCTTACATTGTGGCCCTTGCTTACCGCGGCATCGGCAAGCTTGAGGGCAAAATCATAGCTCATGCTACCGACAAGCCCAGGATAACATCCTATAGTTAATGTTCCCATGTCTTCCTCCTAAAGCCACGCGATTTTGTCGAAGTCGTTAAAGATAAGGTCAACCACGTCGCCGTAATTGACAACCTTGACGCGCTTGTCAACATCGGCATCTTTCATGCCCCTTATCTGTATGTCTTCAGACAACGCATAGATATTCGGTGTTTTGTCCAACAAGGAAGAGGCCTTCCCGCTCTCCTTAGTGGTGGCGTGATACACGCCGTTTTGAACAAGGATGATACCCAGTTTGTCGGCCTTTAATCTCTCAAGGGTATCAGTTGCCTGCCTGAAATCACTTACAAATACGGCTAATTTCATACCTTCCCCCCTCGTCTAAAAAAATTTGACTGCAGCAAGGCTATTTTTATAACAAGTTACATATTCTTTTGTCAATATTAAATTATTAATAAGCATATTAATCCAAACATCAAATTCTTATGGGATTTTCTGACGAAAAGAGGTCAAAAAAAATGGATAAAAAAAAGGACGGTGCGGCCAGGGCAGTATTAAATAGTTCAGCCGGTGCGGCTAATCGGAGGTTCCCGGATATCCTTCAAACCTCTTCTCCTCATCGGATTTTACATCAGGGTCAAAGGCACGGTCGTATACAACCCTGTGTACGGCCATCGCAGAGGTCCGGTCGAGTCGCCTTAATTTATAAAATGTATAGAAGGAAGTGACTGCAAAGGACAGAAAACCTGCAGACACATCAAGGGAGGAAATATCGAGATATTCTCCGACAATATGGCCTGTGACGGCCCCTGCCATAAAGGAAACAAGCGGTATGATATAGGCAAGAAAATAGCCCCTTATCCGCACTTTGCGATCTATCCCCACCACTACAACGTCTCCCACGCGCGCGCCCGCATCATTGTGTACGCGTAAGAGCATAGATTTGCCTCCCGGCCGGCAAAGACCTATCTTCCCTGCCCCGCAACCTTTGCAATGCCCGCCTCCCTCCAGTAAGACTGTGGCTACGCCGTCACCAAGACTGATTACGGTTCCTTTCTCAGGTATCGTCGGTTTCATATGTAACAGCTTATCTTTTGGAGACGGATTTAACTATGATGTCTGTCATAA
>JBAIXS010000215.1:0-9684 GCA_037916395.1 Candidatus Sulfobium mesophilum | reverse complement strand
GTTTAGGTTCACGATAAATGCTTGCCCCAACACTATATCCCTGCTCAAGCAGCAGCGTTTTTTTGCAAAGAGTTTGGACGCATGTGACCTTTATGTCCGCGTACGAATATACTTTGGTGCCTTCGGCCACAAGCCGGCCACTCTTATCTTGTGTGGAATGGCGTATCTCATATGAAACTGTGGATGCAAGCGCGCCTTCCGAGACGCATACGGCGAAGATTAACGACAATACTGCTTTAATCATATTTCACCTTAACAATTAATAAATATAGACTTCTTGTTTTTCGCTCTTCATGATAAAAGAATGCGCCATCAGTAGATGTGATTTGTATCACATTGTGCGAGTTACTGAGGATACTCGTCTGCAATTGCCGCACGGGAAGGGTTGACTCGCCTGCTTCTTCACGCTCTGAGCAGTGGACTTCGTTTGCTCCTTCCAAATGTAACATGCCAGTCGAGGGAATGAGAAAAGAAACGGGCGGGTTATGCCCGCCCTTCAAATAAACGCAGAGTATGACTATAACTGCGGCGGTGGTGTTTCTGTCTTGTTGAGGGTCTCCTTCAGCGCCTTGCCGACTTTGAAGTAGAGAACTTTCTTGCCCGGGACCTCGACGCTCTCGCCTGTCTTGGGGTTCCTGGCCTTCCTTGGGTTCCTTGTCTTAAGCCTGAAGTTCCCGAAGCCCCTTATCTCTATCTTCTCACCTTGCATAAGGGCTTTCTTGATGCTCTCAAATACGGTGTCGACTACGATCTCCGTCTGGTTTCTTGTAAGTCCCTCGACTTTTTCAGCGACTTTCTCGATAAGAACCGATTTTGTCATGAAACCTCCTTAGGGTGAATAAAGATATTTTATCTGCGCCGTAGGAAACACTTTAAGAATTTCCTTCGGGAAATTGTTTCGAAGCATATCGATAAAAGATACCTTGTCTTTCTTTATTACGACTTCAGGCTCCCCTTTTATGCCCCCAAGCTTTGCCGCTATCTTTGTTGCGTCCTCAAGCGTGCCGAGTTCATTTACCAGGCCTTTTGCTGCCGCCTGTTCGCCGGTAAATATTCTGCCGTCCGCTATTTCTCTGACAGCATCCACCTTGAGCTTCCTGCCCTCTGCCACCGCCCGAATGAACTGTTCATGGACATTGTCCATCACTCCCTGAAGCAGTTCTCTCTCTTCAGGCTTCATCGCCCGGAAGGCCGAGCCGATGTCTTTGTTCTTTCCGCTCTTTATAACCTCTGTCTTGACCCCGATCTTGGTCATGAGGCCCTCGATATTCGGAATTTCCATGATGACGCCTATTGAGCCTGTGAGCGTTCCGGCGTTGGCGACAATCCTTGTAGCGGGGCAAGAGATATAGTAACCGCCTGACGCAGCTATCGCGCCCATTGACACAACAACTGCTTTCCTGGCGGCCGCCTTTTTTACCTCGGAATAGATCTCCTGCGAAGGCGCTACAGCCCCGCCGGGACTGTCTACCCTGAGGATGATAGCCTTTATCGAGCTGTCTTTGGCGTATTCCTTGATTTCATCGACGGCATTTTTTGAATCGAGAATAGGCCCTTCTATCCTTATAAGAGCCACCTTGTCCTTCAGGGGTATATTCTTCTGAAATAGCGTGAGCGCGAGACTGATCACGATTAAGATCAGAACGAGTGCGCTGATAATAACGCACAGTTTCTTCATTCGCCGGC
The DNA here is from genome assembly GCA_037916395.1 of Candidatus Sulfobium mesophilum. Taxonomy (GTDB): domain Bacteria; phylum Nitrospirota; class Thermodesulfovibrionia; order Thermodesulfovibrionales; family UBA6898; genus Sulfobium; species Sulfobium mesophilum_A. Next base: position 7,998 of record JBAIXS010000215.1, on the reverse strand, counting down.
CCTTCTTATGTTCCTCATGCTGAGCCCGATCTTTCTCTCGTCAAGATCGATCTTTATTATCCGTGCTGTGACCTGATCCCCCTCCTTAGGCGGTTGTTCGCCCTCCGCCTGGGATGGTACGATTTCAGACGAATATATCAGACCCTCCACACCGCCTTGCAGTTCTATGAAAATACCAAAATCTGTGATCCTCAGGACCTTTCCGATTACCACATCACCGAGTTTGAAGGTCGACGGAATCATATCTATCCAAGGGTCAGGCTCGACCTGTTTCAAGCCGAGGGACATCTTCTCATGTTCAATGTCGATAGATAGTATTACGGCATCTACCTTCTGCCCTTTTTTGAGTATCTCCGAGGGATGCTTCACATGTTTTGTCCACGAAAGATCTGATATATGTACAAGACCGTCCACCCCCTCAGGCAGTCCTATAAAAGCGCCGAAATCGGTCAGGCTCTTCACCTTTCCGGATATCTTCTGGCCAACTGCGTAGTGCTCGCTGATCAGCTGCCAGGGGCTCGGTTTGCACTGTTTTATACTGAGTGAGAGCTTTCTGTCTTCCTTGTCGACTTTTAATACCACCGCCTCGACGGTCTCGCCGATAGAGAGGTACTTCGACGGGTGTTTGGGCTTCGGGGTCCAGTCTATCTCGGAAATATGGATGAGGCCTTCCAGGCCGCCTTCAAGTTCAATGAAGGCCCCGTAATCAGTGATGCTCACTATCTTTCCCCGGACCTTCTGGCCGACGGGATATTTATCCTGGACATTTGCCCACGGGTCAGACTGCTTCTGTTTGTAGCCCAGTGTTATTCTCTCATTAGCCTCATCATATTTAAGGACAATAACCTCTATCTTGTCGCCGACGGCGAAAAATTCCGATGGGTGAGTGATCCTTCCCCAGGATATGTCAGATATGTGCAGCAGTCCGTCTATACCACCCAGGTCCACGAACACACCATAGTCCGTAATGTTTTTGACATACCCTTCAAGTGCGGCGCCCTCCTTTATTTTTCCCAGGGTCTCACCTTTTTTCTTGACCCTTTCCTCTTCAAGCAGTGCCCTTCTTGAGACGATGACGTTAGACCTTTTGTTGTTGATCTTCAGAACCTTAAAAAGCATTTTCTGTCTGAGAAGGGAGTCTGCGTCCTTTGTCACTTTAATGTCGATCTGCGATCCAGGAAGGAATGCCTTAACACCTCCTATATCGACTGTGAGGCCCCCTTTAGTCTTTTCTGTAACCACTCCCTCAACCGGGGTGCCGTCCTGGACTGCTTTCTCAAGAACGTCCCATATCTTCATCTTCGAAGCCCGCTCTTTTGAAAGGCTTATGGCGCCTTCGGAGTCCCTCATTGTGATGACATAGACTTCGATATTGTCGCCGGGTTTAAGGGCCCGAAGTTCATCTTCGGTAAATTCCTCTATGCGGATGACCCCTTCCGTTTTATAACCTATGTCTACTATCACACATTCTGGCTTGATGGCGACAATCTTTCCGGAGCGGATGCCTCCTTCCTCGATTCGCTGGAAAGTTTCTGCGTAAAGCCGCTCCATCTCGTTGTTGGTTTCCATTAAAGCGTTCCCCCTATTTCTCTCAGTCTTTTCTCCACTTCTCTGATAATCCAGTCAGGCGTGGAAGCGCCCGCAGTAATACCCACTGTTTTTGCATCTCCGAACCATTCCTCCCTGATTTCCGATGCGGTCTCGATATGGTAGGTTATTACGTCGAGGTCCCTGCAAAGGTCTGCCAACTGGGTGGTATTGGCGCTGTTCTTTCCGCCTAGGACCAGCATTATATCGACTTTATGAGACAAATTTTCCGTCTCCTTAAGCCGTAGCGCCGTGGAATTGCAGATAGTATTATGGACCTTAACCTCCTTGGCGATTTCCACAACCTGGGAAAGGATCTTCTTAAGAGCAGCAATCGGCTGGGTGGTCTGTACTACAATTCCAACTTTCGAGCTGAGCCCCTTAAGAGGGGTATTCTCATCAACGACAAGGACATCCCTGCCCGCGTAGCTCATAAGGCCCTTCACCTCCGGATGGTTGATGTCTCCCAGTATAACCACCTGGTAGCCGTTTTCCTTAAGAAGTTTAGCATAACGCTGAGCCTTTTTCACGAAAGGGCATGTGGCATCTATAATTTTGAAACCGCGAGCGGCTATATGTTCATACAGCTGATTCGGTATTCCGTGGGTCCTGATGATAAGAGCTCCTATTTTATTGCTCTCAAGCTCATCCGCATCTATAGGGTAAATCCCTTTTTCTTTCAATCTATCTATTACCTGGGGGTTATGAATGATGGGACCCAGAGTAAATATGCCTTCCCTAGCACCCTTGGCCATATCTGAGGTTATATCTATGGCCCTTTTCACCCCAAAGCAAAAACCTGCCCGCTTCGCGGTGACAATCTTAAATGCAGGAGTTCTGTCTGTCTTTTTCTTAACGGCCTGTTTTTTCATGATTTATATTTTAACCTACTTTTCACTCCCGAGTCTTTCACAAATTCGAGCAGCCTGCGAAATACCTCTTCTTTTGACAGTCCGGTGGAGTCGATGTAGCAGGCGTCATCGGCTCTTCTAAGGGGCGCCAGCTCCCTGCCCGAATCCCTTGCGTCCCGCTCAGCTATTTCCTTAAGTATTCGCTCATGATCGACGGCAAATCCCTTGTCTATCAGTTCGGCGGTGCGCCTCCTTGCCCGTTCTTCGGGCGAGGCGTCAAGATAAAATTTCTTGAAGGCCTCGGGGAAGACGACTGTTGTCATATCCCGTCCTTCCGCAACGAGCGCAGCCTTCATCGCAGCCTGTCTCTGGGTCTTAAGAAGATATGCCCGCACCGGACCGCGGGCGGAAAATACTGAGGCGTAATGGCCGGCCAACGGGGAGCGTATCTCGGAAGATACGTCTTCGCCGTTCAGAAGTACTTTTCCTTCTTCAAATTCAACCTTTGTTTTTTTCAGGCAGTCCGATATTTCTCCGTCCGATGCTTCTTCCTTAAGGCCGAGCCTTACCAGGTTCAGGGCGACCGCTCTGTAGAGGGCCCCGGTGTCAAGGTACTGGAACCCCAGTTCCTCTGCCAGAAGCCTAGCAAGAGTGCTTTTTCCGGCCCCTGAAGGGCCGTCTATGGCAATGACCTTCTTCACGAGGAAAGACCCTTCATGGCATCAAAGAATGTAGGGAAAGATATATCGACTGCCGAAGAGCCGTATATCGTCGTCATGCCTTCCGCCGCCAAGGCGGCAACAGTCATAGCCATGGCTATCCTGTGGTCTCCATGGCTTTCGACCTCTGTGCCTTTTATCCTGGCCGTCCCATTTATGCCGATTCCGTCGTCATACTCTTCAATCTCAACTCCCATTTTCCGCAACTCAGATGCCATAGCCTTTATCCTGTCTGATTCCTTCACGCGCAGTTCAGCGGCCCCGTGGATAGTGGAAAAGCCTTCTGCAGCTGCGGCAGCTACGCACAAAACAGGAAATTCGTCGATCAGTGAAGGTATGATTTCCCCGGAAAGTTGAACGGCTTTCAGGGAAGCCTTACCGCTGCAACGTATATCGGCCACAGGCTCTCCTGAGACGGTGCGCGTGTTTGTCAATTCTATTTTTGCTCCCATCATCCTCAGGGCATCCAGAAGTCCTGTCCTTGTGGGATTAACGCCGACATTCCTGCAGATTATGTCAGCCCCGGGCACCAAGAGAGCGGCGACGATAAAAAATGCGGCTGAAGAGAAATCCCCGGGCACTTCTATTTCCATCGGTGATAGCTCCCTGCCCCCCTTTATCGTGACCTTCAGCCCATCCACCTTCAAGTCCGCTCCAAAGGCGGGCAGCATCCTTTCCGTGTGGTCGCGCGACCTCGTAGGTTCTGTTATTTCACAGGCTTCCGCACAAAATAGGCCGGCGAGCAAAAGAGAGGACTTCACCTGCGCGCTTGCCACAGGCATAATGTATCGGAGAGGCTTCAACTGCCCGCCTTTTATGGCCACCGGAGGGTATTTGTTTCCGTAGCGCGCCATGATCTGAGCGCCCATCAGGCTGAGTGGGGAAATCACGCGCGCCATGGGCCTGTTCCTTAGCGAATCGTCCCCTGTGAGCACCGAAAAAAAAGGATTGCCGGAAAGAACCCCGGAGACCAGCCGTATAGTCGTGCCTGAATTGCCGCAGTCGATGACACCAGAAGGCTCGGACAACCCGTAGAGCCCCTTGCCATAAATAGTAAGCGTGCTTCCTTCGTCGGTGATATCGACGCCTAGGGAGCGGAAGGCGTTCATAGTGCTTTCCGTGTCTTTTGCCCGCAGAAAATTTCTTACTACGCCCTTACCTTTTGCCAAAGATGAAAGAATGACTGCCCTGTGAGATATAGATTTGTCGGCGGGAGGTGTAAACTCACCCTTGAACGTCCTGGCAGGGCTGATTTCAATTTTGTCCAATGCTGTCCCTCAGCTTTCGGGCCTCTGCGAATTCCCTCTCGACAGAGAGGGAATCAGAGTCCTGGAGGTATTTGCGGAAAAGTTCAAGATTATTCTGAAAAATTGTAATCATCTCGATGAGGTTTTCCCTGTTAAAGAGGCAGATGTCCCGCCACAGCTCTGGCGAACTGGATGCTATACGCGTTAAGTCTTTGAATCCCTGACCGCTGAATTGAAGGTATGAAGGGTCGATGGCGTGTACAGTATTCATCAGCATATAGGCTATCACATGCGGAAGATGGCTCACCGCACCATAGACGCGGTCGTGTATTTCCGGTTCCATCGTGATTACCTTTGAGCCGAGCGATCTCCATATTTCTGACACAGCCTTCAGTGCTCCGGCATCAGACTTCTCTGTTGGCGTGATTACGCAAAGCGCGTCTCTGAAGAGTCCTGCATTCGAAGAATCGATGCCTGAACGGTCGCTTCCTGCTATCGGATGGGCGCCGATGAAACGCACATGGGCCGGCAGCAGACCCTCGATCTCGCGCACAAGCTTGCCTTTTACACTTCCTGCGTCTGTAATTATTGCACCCTTCTTTAAAGAGACGGAGCATTTTCGTATCAGGTCCGGAAAAGTCCCCACCGGGGTCGACAGAAAAATCAGGTCCGAATCTATGCAGGCTGAAGCAGGGTCGAGGTCGTAGGAGTCGATGATGCCCAGGTCCCTGGCCCTGCCGAGATTCTGCTCACTTCTGCCCGAACCTGCTATGTGCGCGCAAAGCCCCTCTTTCCTTATGGCAAGCGCAAAGGAGGCGCCGATTAGACCGACTCCAATGACTGTCGCCTTATCGAATTTCAAGACCTATATTTCCCTTCCCACGGCCTCTGCCACAGGCTTCAGTTCCTTCATCAGTATTTCGAAGTGCTCCGGCTTAAGCGACTGCTCGCCATCAGACATCGCCTCCTCGGGATTCGTGTGCACTTCTATTATAAGGGCATCGGCGCCTGCCGCTATAGCAGCCTTCGCCATGGGAGCGACCAGATCGCGCTTCCCCACGCCATGGCTTGGGTCTACGACCACCGGCAAATGAGTGAGCTGTTTTAAAAGCGGTACGGCGCTTAAATCCAGGGTGTTCCTGGTAGCGGTCTCGAAAGTTCGAATTCCCCTCTCGCAAAGCATAACCTGGTGATTTCCACGGGACATGATATACTCAGCCGACATAAGCCATTCCTTGATCGTTGAGGAGAGTCCGCGTTTGAGCAATACAGGCTTCTGCGCGGAGCCCACCTCAAGGAGGAGCTTGAAATTCTGCATATTCCTCGCTCCTATCTGTATTATGTCTGAATACCTGACAATCTCATCCAGGTCCCTGGGGTCCATAATTTCGGTTATGACAGGCAGCCCTGTTTTTTCTCTGGCCTGGGCAAGATATTTAAGGCCTTCTTCTCCAAGACCCTGAAAGGCGTAAGGTGATGTCCTCGGCTTATAGGCGCCTCCCCTCAGAAATGAGGCGCCGCCTGCTTTTACCTTCTCTGCTATGGCCATCAGCACTGTCTTGTTTTCGACAGCGCACGGACCCGCCATGACCTGTATCTTCTTGCCGCCTATGATGTGGCCGCCGACACTGATTTCGGTATTTTCTTTTCTGAATTCGCGGCTGGCAAGCTTATAAGGTTTTAAGATCCTGAGGACGCTTTCAACGCCGGGGGCGGCGCGAAAGGAGTCTTCTTCTTCCTCGGTGACCTTAGAGGTATCTCCTATGACGCCGATGATTGTTCTTTCGGTGCCGGCAGACATGTGGACCCGGAGCCCCTTGCTCTCAAGTTTCTTTACTACATGCTTTATGTTCTCTTCGGTTGCGTCTTTGTTTAATACGATAATATCCACTGTACCTCCTCCAAAGGCGTCAATGTTTTTCTGTCAGTGACACTGTCTTATGCACGTCAATAAACTGTTCTTTGTAAATCACGCAAGCCGGGATCCTGGAAGACTCAAAGCCGCGCCGGCCTAAAAAGAAATACTAGCTGACGGCACCCACCGCTGTTTTCAGTGCCTCGATAAACCTTCTGTTTTCTTCGGGAAGACCGATCGTCACTCTAACCGCGCCGGGTCCCATAGGTCTGATGATGACTCCCATTTTCAGAAGTTTTTCGTAGAGGCTGACTGCACCTTCAACCGGTATGTATATGAAGTTAGCTTCGGTAGGGACGAACGACATGCCGAGTGCGCCAAGCTCCCTGTAGAGGTATTCCTTCCCGGCTTCATTAACTTCGCGCGAACGACTTACATGTCCGGTGTCGGACAGGGCGGCAATCGCCGCCTTTTGGGCTATTGTGCCCGTATTGAAAGGAGCCCTGAGTCTGTTCATGTCAGTAAGTATTTCTTTCTTTGCGATCCCATAGCCAAGTCTAAGCCCGGCAAGGCCGTATATCTTCGAGAACGTCCTCAGTATGAGTATGTTCTTTTCAGACCGGAGATATTTCATGCTGTCTGCGTAATCGTGGTCCGAGACATACTCGTAATATGCCTCGTCCATCACAACCAGAACGCTGTCCGGTACTTTTTCCATCAATCTTTCGAATTCATCCTTCTTATTGATTGTTCCTGTGGGGTTGTTGGGGTTTGCTATGAAGACCATCTTCGTAGCAGGAGTTACAGCGCCCGCCATGGCCGAAAGATCATGAGTATAATTTTTGAGGGGGACCTGCACAGATTTCCCGCCAACCGACTGGACTGCCATGAAATAGACCACGAAAGATGGCGTCGCCATCACCGCCTCGTCGCCGTCTTTGAGGAATGTCTTTGCGGCAAGGTCAAGAAGTTCATTTGAGCCATTGCCGAGAATTATCTCCTCCTCGCTTACGCCGAGTTTTTCCGAAAGGGCCTTTTTAAGATAAAACCCTGAGCCGTCGGGATAACGGTTAATGTCGTCAAAACTTTCCCTGATCGCGTTTACGGCTGCAGGGGAGGGACCGACCGGGTTTTCGTTTGAGGCCAGTTTTATTGAGTTTGAGATGCCGAGTTCCCGTTCGAGTTCCTCGATAGGCTTGCCGGGCACATAGGGCTGAATCCCAAGTACGTAGTCTGGCGGGCGGATCATTGTGTGCTCCCCTGGGGATAGGATCCAAGCACCTTAAGATAAAGGCAGTTGTCTGTCAAAGCGTCAATTGCTTTCTTAACCCTTTTGTCTTCCACATGTCCCTCCATGTCAACGAAAAAGATATATTCCCAGGCCTTCCGCTTCGACGGCCGGGATTCGATCTTGGTAAGGTTGATCTTAGCCCGCTTGAAGGGCAACAAGACGTCGTACAGGGACCCAGGCTTGTGTTTGATTGAAAACATGATGGATGTCTTGTCGCTGCCCGTCCTGTGAGGGAATTCCTTCGAAATAACCAGAAAACGCGTGATGTTGCGCCTGCTGTCCTGTATGTCCCGCTCAATAATATTAAGGTCGTACATTCGAGCGGCGACCTCGCCGGCGATGGCTGCGGTAGTCGGGTCTTTGGCGGCCAATTCTGCAGCCTTAGCAGTGCTTGTGGATTCAGCTATCGGCACACCGGGCATATTGGCCTCGAGCCAGCCCCTGCACT
>JBAIXS010000214.1:0-3063 GCA_037916395.1 Candidatus Sulfobium mesophilum | reverse complement strand
AGGAAATGGCAAATGACGTCAAAACGGCTCTGGCTGAACTTAGGGCGTTGCTGGCTGATATGAAAGCGAGTCCGTACAAGTATTTTAAGTTTAGCGTATTTTAGTGGGCACAGATTCTATTAAGGATGTCGCTCCTTTTCAAGATATCGGTCAATCCGCTGCCGGCTCTCCGCCACCACAATAGCCATTTTCCCTCCCTCTTTTATAGTTAATTATTGCCATCTTGTTTTTTATTCAGTGAAAAATTAATCATAAAATGCTAGCTAATTCCAAATAGCAAGGAGGCTTGGATAATGAGAGAGTGTGAACGTTTAGATAGCTGTACAATGCCCGATGCATGCGCCTGGTGTAGTCAGTATGAGCCCAAGTTTGGGAATATGTCATGCGCGTGTGGGTTTGTGACGGCGAATTTTAACCATTTCGTGGAGCACGTCGATCGCCACAACAAGGACAGGTGGGGCTTGGATATAAGAAGTACGCGGACACTATCCTGAATATCAGTCTGACTTCGAATTAATTTCTCAACAAAAAATCTTCAGTAGTTGAATCCTTCTGATGTGAGTAGTAGTCGGTGTCCATCAGATTCACGTTAACGAATAAGCGTCCTTCTGCAGTGAAGTTGCTGAATGAGGCTTATTCGAAACAAACTCTGACGGTTCTCCTCGTTGCATTATGCGCCCCATAGAGTATGTCACCTCGTTGGCTGAAAGTAGCCGTTTGTTTTAGGGCAGACTCCTCAACAGTTGCATCCGGAAAGATCTGTTCTCAGTCATACACGTTAGAGGTCCACTTTCGTACAGTTACCGACTCAAATCTGATTAGCGATAGCCAAATAGTCTGCCCCTCGGCTTTAGGAGTCTTTGAGAATAATGCGACATTTCCTTTAGTAATTGATATGCTATGATTAGCAAGATAAAGAAACAAAAGGAGAAAGTATTATGAAAAATATAGCAATCGGTTTCTGTTTTCGAATAGTGCTTGCAGTATTACTGATGGCCCTGGTCGTGCCATCTGCAATTGCACAACAACCGGCTGCGGCTGAAAAAGCGGCGATTATTTTAAAAGTTTATGGCACAGGCGGTCCCGCCCCGGCAATGCGCGAAGCTGCGAAAGTATTCGGAGCCAAAAAAGGAGCTATGGTTGAGGTAACTGCCGGCCCGGGATGGATATGGAAAAATCAGGCAAAGAATGATGCCGACCTGATTTTCAGCAGTTCCGAGTATATGATGACTGATTTCGTGCGAAAGGATGTTCCAGGACTAATCGACACTGCAACAATCCGAACCCTTTACCTGCGACCTTCGGCAATTCTCGTCCGTCCGGGCAATCCCAAAGGTATCAAAGGCGTTAAGGACCTTGCCAGGCCAGGCGTTAAGATTATTGTTGTCGAAGGAGCCGGACAGGTCGGGATGTGGGAAGACGTGGCAGGTCGTACAGGCAGTGTCAAACTCGTTGACGGCATACGCCGCAACATCGGTTCAGTCGCAGCCAATAGCGACGAAGCCATGAAGATATGGAATAGCGACTTAAGTTATGATGGCTGGCTAGTCTGGACTATTTGGCAGAAGGAGACTCCTGCTTCTGCCGATATTGTCAACACCGAACCTGAAAACACGATCTATCGCGCATGCGGTATCGCACTAACTAATCGGTCGGAGCAAAAGTCTTTGGCTAAGGAGTTTGCCGATTTTCTGCAGTCGGCTGAGGGAAAAGAAATTTTTATAAAATGGGGCTGGATCGAACCTTAGGCGTTACCTTTATACCTTTTTCCTGATTTAGGCGCCATTCTTACGGGAAGTGTTTTGCATAACCATCCGCTTACGAATTACGATTTTTTATTTGCTCCGCAGAAATCCTGACGATGAAGAAACAGTATACCCTACTTAGGTAGGATTCATATTTGAAAAATCGTATGCTATAAAAGAATCAAAGACAGATTATCGATAAAGGCACACTACCCGAAAGGATAGTACGCAAAAGCACTGGTCTAAGGCCCTAATAGGGCTATGACAGCAGGCCCGCCGAAGTAATCCCGGAAATCATTGAATTTGTGCGGTTAATTGGCATGGAACACATACTTATAAGCATAGCTCTTTTAACTATAGTCATATTGACAGTCGTCGCATACCGTAAAGGTAAAGCCGAGAATCTGCATGGCAACGATACAGATGAGAAGAAAAAAATTAGAACACTCCTGAGGGAGATAAGCTCCAGGGACCAGCAGCTCCTGAATCTTCAGGGCCGTATAGAAACTCTCAACGACCTTAATGGCAGTTATCTGACCTTCATGTTTACGATCCCCTCGATTGTAAAGCGCCTCAACGCGTCCCAGCATTTCGATGAAATCACCTCCTCTATCATCCAGTTGGTGAAAGATGTCATCTTTACAGAGACAGTCGAAATCTATATTTTCGAGAGGGAAAATGACATTTTACGGCAGGTATCTTCCGACGGAGAGACGGAAGAGGCGCAGTGCACATACGCCTTGGGAGAGGGGCTGGTGGGGGCAGCGGCAATGGACGGCATGCTCAGGACGGCGGATAACATTCCGAAGGGCCGGATCATTCCGAATTATACAGGCGAAGACAGTTCTGCCATATGGATGGCCGCCCCGATTAACTTCAACGACAGCCTGGTTGGAGTGATAGGAATCGGAAAGCCCAGGAAACAAACGGGAAACGAGGGCAATTTCATGAAGATGATCGCCGATGTAGCCGGCGTAGTACTTATGAACCAGGCAGTGCTTGGGGAGACGAAGCACAATGCTGAAACGGACCCGCTTACGGGGCTATACAACCGCCGTTACTTTTTCCAGATGGCTCAGAACGCGGTGCAAAAATCAATACGGGAGCATTCACCAATATCCATTTTTCTTTTTGACATCGACCATTTCAAACACTACAACGATACTAACGGCCATGACGCCGGCGACAGGCTTTTAAAAGAGCTAAGCAGAGTTATTCTTAAGGTGACAAGAAAGAGCTCGGTCGTCGCACGATATGGCGGGGAAGAGTTTATCGTCATGCTACCGGAAATAGGGAAAGAAGACGCATTTATCTATGC
>JBAIXS010000213.1:0-1972 GCA_037916395.1 Candidatus Sulfobium mesophilum | reverse complement strand
ACCTCTTCAAGCGCCCTGATCGCAACTTCAATCTGAGAGTCGTCCGGCTCCCTTGTCGTAAGCCTCTGAAGAAGCAGGCCGGGCTGGATCATAAAGCTCATGACAGGGTTGTCCTTCATCTTTGCGGAAAGCTTCAGAAGCTCGAAGGATGTGCCTGCTATGACAGGAACAAAGAATATTCTGGCAAGAAACTTATAGATAAAAGGCCAGTACTGGGGGATGAAAGAAAAAATCAGTATGCTTACAACCATTACTATCATCAGGAAGCTTGTCCCGCAGCGCGGATGGAGGGGACTGTATTTCCTTGCATTTTCGACCGTCAATTCCTCGCCTTCTTCGTAGGCATGAATGACCTTATGCTCGGCCCCGTGATACATAAATATCCTTGCCATCTCTTTCCAGACCCCGATCAAAACCACGTAGACCAGAAAAATAAAGACCCTTATCACACCGTCCGTAAGGTTAAAGAGCAGCGAATTTTTCGATATCCCGTGTAAAACAAGACCGAGAAGTTTCGTAGCATACAAGGGCAGGAGTATAAAGAGTCCTATCCCAAGCAGCATGGAAAATATAATGGTTAGTGTGATGGAGAGTTTGCTCAGGTTCTCCTCACTCTCCTCCTCGCTGTATGCCTTGTTCGCCGAAAATTCAATCGCTTTTATACCCAGTGTAAGGGCCTGAATGAGAGCCACAACGCCCCTTACCATCGGCAGCTTCAAGAACTTTGGAAGCCTGGAAAGCCTTTCACCCTTAAGGTGGATCATGCCGCCCTGGTCCCTCACAGCAACCGTCCAGTTCCCTGCCGACTTCATCATGACGCCTTCGATAACGGCCTGTCCGCCGACATTTTTCATGTTAAATACCTCACCTTTTTGCCAATGTACAAAAGACAGAAAAAAACAGGAAACCTGACTGGTTTCCTGTTCGATGGTCCGCCTTACAGCCTATCTACTTTTTGGCGTATTTCTTCTTAAACTTCTCCACCCTGCCCTCGGTATCCATGATCTTCTGCTTTCCCGTGTAAAAGGGATGGCACTTGGAGCAGATGTCGAGATGTATTTCTTTCCTGGTAGATCTTGTAGTAAAGGTCTCGCCGCAGGCACAGCTCACCTTAACTTCCTTATATTCCGGATGAATTCCTTCCTTCAATTTCGTCCTCCTGAAATTAGATGTTAAATTTTAATAGATTTAGACTCTTTTTGGCAATACGTTTAAGGAACCTCATGAATTATAAGGCTTTTTCCCATAGGGCAGTCCTAAAATGACTCATTGCTTCTTTCCTTGTCTGGCCTTACACTAATTGGATGGAAAAGATCGAGTCGGGACTGAGGGATACGGTATCTTACCTGTCTGAAGAAATCGGGGAAAGGAGTTACCTCGATCCCGGCAAACTCGTTCTTGCCGCGGATTTTATAGAAAAGAAACTGATATCTTTCGGGTGTGCGGTAAGAAAACAGGAAGTCCCCTACAAAAAAAACGTCTATTACAATGTATGGACCGAGGTTGGTGGGATTGGGACTGCGGGAGACAATATTATAGTGATAGGCGCGCACTACGACAGCGTTGTCGGCACCCCGGGAGCCGACGATAACGCAAGCGGGGTAGCCGGCCTGCTTGAGCTTGCCCGCCTGACCTCAGAGAACCCCCTAAACAGAACAGTCCGCTTTGTAGCCTTCACCCTCGAAGAGCCCCCCGCGTTCATGACGAGCCGCATGGGCAGTTATGTGCATGCAGAGGGCCTCAGGGAAGAAGGCATTAAGGTACACGGCATGATATCACTTGAGATGCTTGGCTATTACTGCAGCCATGAGGGCTGTCAGCTCTATCCTTCTTCGCTCTTTTCGCTTTTTTATCCCAAAAAAGGAGATTTCATCTCTTTCGTTGGTAACCTCTTTTCGCGTGCATTCACCCGCGAGGTTGAGAAGGCCTTCAGGGAGGTTTCTTCATTTCCGGTGGAATCCCTGAGCGCACC
>JBAIXS010000212.1:0-2243 GCA_037916395.1 Candidatus Sulfobium mesophilum | reverse complement strand
CTTTATTAATGAATGAATAGTGTGGACTAGAACAACCCCTGCTTCAGAGTCCCGTCTTCCATTACATATGCCGGAACCCCGTTGATCCCGGCCTTCTGCGCCTCTGCTATGTCCTCTTCAACCATCCTCTTTGCTTCTTTCAGGGCGTCGGCTTCCTTAGAAATATCCTTTCTGCTTTTCTTCAGCCACGCGGCCTCCTCTTCAATAGCTTTCCGGGTTGCTCCGGGATGGATCTGCTCCAGGGGAAAATACTTCAGGACGACCCTGTACTCTCCGCTGTAGGTATTCAGTTTTTCTTTGGCCTTCTTGCAGTACGGACAGTCGGGGTCAAAAAACATGTAGACCAGTTTCTTGCCCGACGGATTGAAAACGAACCTGTCCTTATCCGCAGGTTTGAAATCTATCCTTCCCAATTCAGGCTCAAAGCGTTTGTCGAAAATCGGCTTATTGTCCGAAAATACCATCGAATTCGGCACCACTGATTTGCCGTCGCGGGATACAAAAAATATGACTGGCACATTTGCAGTGTTTTCTTTTACGTAGACAATGACGGCTTTCCAGTCAGCAGAATGCGTATCCTCGACACTCCTGACCGAGTAATCCCTTGCCTGCGTTGTTTTCTTTATGAAATCATCCGTAATTTTTTTGTAATCCGGCTTTGCGCATGACACATTGAGCAGCAAAATCATAAATACAGACAGGAACAAAACATTTCTTTTCACAACTATTCTCCTTTAACGATACAAGTTTCTGACAACATGAAAAATAGTAGCAGGTAAAATACTGTTTTTGCAATTTGTGAAGCCGATTCCTGTTTACCTGGAAGCCTGCTATAATAAAAAATAAGATTATAGGGCCTTTATGGATGATGCAATGAATCGAATAAAAGACTGTTCACCGGACCCCGATGGCCCTTGTCGTCCGACCGCTGCTGACGGGGACATCAGGTCTGAGGCGTTATGCGAGCATGACCGTGAGCTGATGATCGAATTTAGCAAATTATGCGTGGGTCGGCTCGGCAGGCACCTCTCCTTAAAGTTCTTTCTGTCACTTTTTCAGCACGTGCTCGACGCCAATGTCCATAAGGAGATAGAGAAGGACCGGCTGATTATAAGACATGCTGCTTCCTGGTTTGACATGGGGAGAAACAGGACGGCCCTGGATGTGGACAGACTTTTCGAGATGACAAGAGAGATCGACGAAGACTTTATAAAAAAGTTGGCGACACCTCTTTTTTCGATAGATGTCAGATATGAGGATTTCTCGGAGATACGCAAAAGGAGAATCGTATCATTGGCGAACATGGTCTTCGATCTTTCAGTAAACTGGCAGGATACACTATCGTTTAACGACAACGTCAAGAGCGCGTATCCGGAGAAGAAGTACCGCGAAATTTTAGACGAGCTCCTTCATCTATATAATGTCGAGACACGGATGCTCAGCAACTCCTTTACTTTCCACGGACCGGCCGGCAGAATTAAGGACCTCTTCGCGGAGAAACTTTTTGCGACCATGGAAAAAACATCCGCTGAAATTGTCGCGAAATACACTCGTAAAATATACGGGTCAAGCAGTTCTTTAACTGCAGCTCCTGCTGAAAAGTGAAATGAAGATTTATAAAAAAGCCAGGCTCCTTTTTACGTGGGCATTTACCCGTGTCAAGACTACGGCTGCCATCGATATCACAAACAGTTGCAACCTTAAATGCGCCCATTGCTATTGGTGGAAGGAGGAGCGAACGCCGGAACTCGGGGATGACGCCATGGTTGCCTTCATGAAAGACCTGCGCAGACGGGGCATGACCGCAGCGATTATATATGGCGGAGAGCCTATGCTGAGGCCCGGGATGTGCGAGGCCGCTTCCAGAATCTTCGACCATCCCCTCGTTTTTACTAATGGAACGCAGGGGTTTGGTTCATTTGATGCACAGTGGATATTGTCTCTCGACGGAACGAGGGAGGTCCATGATAGTATACGGGGGGCCGGCACCTATGATTGCGTAGTTGAAAACCTCAGGAAGGCGCCGCGCAGGCCGGTGGTCCACACGACAATCACCAGAAAGAACCAGCACAATCTCGAAGAGTTCCTTGATGATGTGAGCCGACTGCCTGTCAGGGGGGTTGGATTCAGTTTTTATACGCCCCACAAGAGCAGGGATGAAAGCGACCTTTGCATCCCCGTCTCTGAACGCGACGGCATTCTGGACGAGCTTCTGAGGCTGAGGAAGAAGTACTGGAGAATAA
>JBAIXS010000211.1:0-4403 GCA_037916395.1 Candidatus Sulfobium mesophilum | reverse complement strand
ATGAGGAGCATAGTGAAGGACATAATAAGCAGCACCGTGCCGGTTATTGTATATGTATATCCCAGCGGGGCGAGGGATGCGTCTGCGGGGGTTTTTATTACACTGGCCGCACATGTGGCTGCCATGGCGCCCGGCACCAACATCGGTGCGGCTCATCCGGTGTCGGTGGGCGAAAAGATGGACAAGACTATGGCGGAAAAAGTTACAAACGACGCGGCGGCCTATATCCGGTCTCTGGCTGAAAGGTCCGGCAGAAATGCGCAATGGGCGGAGGATGCGGTGCGCAAGAGCGTCTCTATTACAGAAAAAGAAGCCCTAAAGGAAAAAGTCATAGATTTAGTGAGCAATGACTTAAGCTCGCTGCTTAAGGACATAGACGGCAGAAAGGTCATGACCGTGATGGGCGAAAAGACGCTCCGGACGGCGAATGTCCTTATAGTCACCGAAGAAATGGGCTTAAGGTACAAGATACTGAACTTCATTTCAGATCCGAGCGTGGCTTATATGCTGATGCTGCTGGGATTTTACGGCCTTTTCTTTGAACTTACGAACCCGGGCGTCGTTTTTCCCGGGGTCGCCGGCGCCATCTGTCTCATCCTCGCCTTCTATTCTTTCCAGACGCTTCCTGTCAACTACGCCGGTCTTCTGCTTATTATTCTCGGGCTTGTTTTATTCATTCTTGAAGTCAAGGTGCTTTCACATGGCGTGTTGACTATCGGCGGTATTATTTCGATGGTCATCGGCTCCTTAATGCTTTTCGAATCCTCTGAACCCATGTTCAAGCTATCCATTTATCTTGTCCTGCCTGTGGTAATTTTTACAGCACTTTTTTTTACCGCCACCTTCAGTCTTGCTTACAGGGCATACAGACAGAAGCCCGTCACGGGAGGCGAAGGTCTGATTGGACAGGAGGGGCGGGCTGCTTCAGATATCACTGCTGATGGGGGCATTGTAAGGGTCCGCGGAGAAATATGGTCTGCATATTCCGGGGAGACAGTTAAAAAGGGCGAGGCGGTCTCGGTTGTTTCTGTCTCGGGTTTAACAATAAAAGTAAAAAAGAAGGAGGGCCAGTGATGCTTTTTTCCCCGCAGTTTACCGGATTTATTTTTGTTATTGTTGTTATTGTTTATTTTCTGACCAGCGCGATCAAGATCCTCAAGGAATACGAAAGAGGTGTTGTTTTCAGGCTTGGCAGGGTCATTCCGGTAAAGGGGCCCGGGCTTGTTATTATCTGGCCGGTGCTCGACAAGCTTGTGAGGGTAAGCCTGCGTACTGTCACTATGGACGTGCCGCCGCAGGACATCATCACCAAGGACAACATAACGGTTAAGGTGAATGCCGTCATCTACTTCAGACCGATGGACCCGATCAAGGCAATAACGGAGGTTGAGGATTTTTACTACGCCACCTCTCAGATTTCACAGACCAGCCTCAGAAGCATTCTCGGGCAGAGCCAGCTGGACGACCTTCTTACCAACAGGGAGCAGCTGAATGCAGAGCTTCAGAAGGTCATTGACTTTCAGACGGAACCGTGGGGGATCAAGGTCACTGCCGTAGAGGTCAAGAATGTTGACCTGCCGCAGGAGATGTTGAGGGCGATTGCAAGGCAGGCCGAGGCCGAAAGGGAAAGAAGGGCGAAGATTATTCACGCCGAGGGAGAATTTCAGGCTTCTCAAAAGCTTGCCGATGCTGCAAATATAATAGCTGCCGCTCCTTCAGCCCTGCAGCTGCGGTTTCTACAGACCCTCACGGAGATCGCAACTGAAAAAAATTCTACGATTATCTTCCCTGTGCCGATAGACCTTATTAAACCGTTTATGGACAAGGGTCTTGACGTGTTCGGGAAGGGCTCCGGGACCAAGGAATAATAGTTGGACCCTTCAGAGTCGGAGTCCGGCCTGGATCCGAACCAGCTATACACAAACGAGGTGAGTCATAGCAACGGAAAAGAGCACCAGAAAGACTAACGATGTAAAGGCCAAGATTATCCTGCTGGGTGTTTTCCTCCTGGTCATTTTCGTTTTGTACAAGGTGGGAGCATTCCGCTTCTTCATGGATAAGGAAAAGATGTTGGCCTTCATATATTCACTCGGCCCCCTTGGGTGGGCCGGCTTTGTTTCACTTCAGGTGTTGCAGGTTGTGGCAGCGCCTATCCCGGGGGAAGTGACGGGTCTCATCGGCGGTTATCTTTATGGACCGTGGCTTGGGACCCTATTGTCCACCATCGGCCTTACCATTGGTTCACTGATCGCTTTTTTACTTTCGAGGTTTTTTGGAAGACCCTTTGTCGACAGATTCGTGAAGAAGGAGACGATGGACAAGTACGACTTCCTTCTTCATCACAAGGGGGCCTTTCTTGTCTTCCTTCTGTTCCTCATTCCCGGTACACCAAAGGATTTCCTATGCTATATACTCGGTCTTGGACATCTTACAACCTGGGAATTTCTGGTGATGAGCACCGTCGGAAGACTAGGGGGGACGGTCCTTCTTACACTTGGCGGCAATTACATTCATCATCACCAGTACCGTCAGTTTTTTACTCTCCTGGGGACGGCAATAATTATTGTTTTCTTCGCGATGATCTACAAAGATAAACTGGAAAAGTGGTTCCATATGTGGCACAAGAAATCGGCTGAAGGAGGGAAGGGGGCAGGCAAAACCAACTGACGCTTCAATTATTGAGCGTTGATCCGTCAGCAAAGTTCCCCTCTTGGGAGGGGTGCAGGGGTGGGTTGTATCCGAAGTACACTCGGGTTGTTACCATCTGATCAACGATGACGCCCATGTGAGTCCTCCCCCAAAGGCCTCAAGAAGAATATAATCTCCGCTATGCACTCTGCCTGTTTGAACTGCCTCGTCAAGGGCGATAGGGACTGACGCTGCAGACGTATTTCCATACCTGTCGATGTTCACGTAGACTTTCTCCATCGGCATGTTAAGACGTTTCGCGGTTGCCTGGATAATCCTAATGTTGGCCTGGTGAGGTATTAATAGGGAAAGCTGGGAGGGTGAGAGATTGTTGGCCTCAAGTGTTTTGACGACTATTTCTTCCAGTGTCCTCACTGCGACCTTGAACGTCTCGTTCCCCTTCATCTTGATGAAGTTAAGCTTCTTCAGAATAGTATGAGTGGAACACGGGTTTCTCGATCCTCCGCCGGGCAGGCATATAAGGTCCGAGAGACTTCCGTCTGAGTTGATATGCGTCGAAAATATGCCCCTTTTTTCCCTTGTTGCCTCGATGATCACTGCACCCGCTCCGTCGCCGAAAAGAATGCATGTCGTACGGTCCTGCCAGTCTGTAACCTTTGACAGGACCTCTGCGCCCACAAGGAGAATACGCTCGTGAAGTCCTGCTTTTATGAAGCCATCGGCGATATGAAGGCCGTATATAAACCCTGAACATGCTGCGTTGACATCGAAGGCGGCAGCGTTTTTTGCCCCAAGCCTGTCTTGTAAAATGCAGGCGGTTGATGGAAAAGGCATATCAGACGTAACTGTAGCAACAACGATAAGGTCAATGTCCTTTGCTTTAAGATGGGCCCTCTTCAGAGCAATCGAGGCCGCCTCGTAAGCGAGGTCGGAAGTGGCCTGGTTGCCGTTTACGATCCTCCTCTCTTTGATTCCTGTCCTTTCCGTTATCCATTCGTCGGAGGTATCGACAATCTTTTCCAGGTCATGATTGGTGACTACGTTTTCCGGGACATACGAACCCGTAGCGATGATCCTTCCCCTGAGCACGCCTATGCGTCCCTGCCGACGTGTTCGTTTTCTATAGCAGTGGAAATTGCCTCGAAAACCCGTTTGCCGGCATAATCCGCTGCGACCTTCAGGGCGTTTTTGATGGCCTTTGAGCTGGACCTGCCGTGGCTTATGATGCATGCGCCGTTGATACCAAGCAGAGGCGCACCACCGTATTCATCGTAGTCGGTTCTTTTCTTAAAGTTCTTTATGGCCGGCTTCATCATGAGATACCCGATCCTGCCGGTAGAGACCGCCGTGATCTCTCTTTTCAACATCTTCAGGATTGTCTCGGCAAGCCCCTCACTGATTTTCAGCGCTATATTGCCTATGAATCCGTCGCATACGATTACATCGGCTTTGCCGGTAAACATGTCTTTCCCCTCTATATTGCCGATGAATTTCAGATGCGTTCCCTTGATCAGTTTGAATGCCTCCTTGGTGAGCTCGTTGCCTTTAGTGTCTTCTTCGCCGATACTGAGGAGGGCGACTTTGGGGACCGTTTTTCCAAGAAGAAGCTTGCAATAGGTATTGCCCATAAGGGCGAACTGAAGCAGATGCTCGGGCTTGCAGTCGACGTTCGCCCCTGCGTCAAGGAGAATAAACGTATCCTTCAGTGTCGGCATGACAGTAGCTATGGCGGGCCTGACCACGCCTTTCGATGT
>JBAIXS010000210.1:0-2136 GCA_037916395.1 Candidatus Sulfobium mesophilum | reverse complement strand
TGCTCCAGGCAACAACGCCATAGAAGCATATTGAAAGATAGAGGAAAACTCCGGGCAGCCCCGAAGCCGCAAGAAGATAAGAAAGCATCTGGAGTGAAAACACAATAATAAGTCCTGACTTTCTGCTGAGCTTATCCGACAGTGTGCCAAAGACAGGGCCGGAAAGAAGACTGAGAAGCCCCACCCACGACCAGAAATCTCCCGCGACGGACTCTGAAAACCCCCGTTCCCTAACCAGTGATGTAACAATGAAAGTCGCATATATAACATAGGTGTAGCCGAAGAGGAAGTAGATTATTCCCAAATAATACATAATGCCGCTCTTATAGATATTCTGTTTTTCCCTGTGAGCGATGACGACCGGGGAAACGGTGCTTTCCCCGCCTACCGGCTTCAGCCCCTTCTCCTGCGGTCTGTCCCGTAGAAGAAGATAACTCAGGAATGCGATGAGTATGACAATTGCGCTTATGATGAGCCAGCTTACTCTCCATCCCTCAGGTCCGATAGATCTGTTGACTGCCGGGATGAGCTTCCCGGAGACAATAATAGCAAAGCCGCTCCCTATCACAATAAAGCCTGCCGCCCTTCCCCTTTTGTTCCTCGAAAACCACGCTGAAACAAGCCCCATTACCGGCACATTGGTCGCACCGCTTCCGAGGCCTGTGAGCCCGTACAAAACAAGCACATAAATGAAGCTTTTTGCCTGGCTGATTAGGGACATCGAAAGGCCGACTGTCATAAGCGAGGCAAAGATCAACCTCCTCGGTCCTATCCTCGCAGCCCATAGGCCGCTGGCCAATACCGCCACAAGGTAACCTAGGAAATTCACAGTACTGATGAAACCCATCTGCGAGTAACTCAGGCGCAGCGTAGAGGCCATCGAGGGCAGGAGCATGCCCAGTGAAAAGCGGCCGAAACCGAGACAGGCCATTATGCAAAGTGTGCCGGTAGGGACAATTATCCATCCATAATGAAACTGTCCGCTTCGGGACTGAACTTTTTCCATCGGAAACTATAACATTGTTAATCTATAAAGCTAAAGCAGACGTATAAGCAATCCTGACAGCAGCCGTCCCATACCTACCTTACATGTCTTTAGTCACAGCTAATTCAAAATATTCATAAGATATCGCAAATGAAAGGACATAGTATTTGAGCGGCTTTATTTTCCCGATATTCAAACATTATGTATTTGGTGATAAAAAGGGAAAATTCCTCGGAGGTCGAAGACCGAGAATGAGCAAGAATACTGTGTCCTTTCAACATCAGAAAAGATTATGTATAAAGTGGCTTAAAAGAGGCTAATGGTCCTCTGCTAAACCGAATCGCTACCCTCCAAACTCTTGAAAAAATAAGAAAAAATGAATTATGATATTTTTCCGATAGAAGGCTCCCCCCTTTTCGCGGGGCTTGAATTACATAATCGATTATGAAAGAGCTCAAGAAACTCAGAGGCAACATTGACCGGATCGACGATGAGATGCTCAAACTCCTCAACAAACGCGCCGCGTTTGTGGTTGAAGTCGGAAAAATAAAACGCGATCAAAAATCTACTTTCTACAAGCCGGACCGCGAACGTCAGATTCTTCAGAGGCTTGCAAAGAACAACACGGGCCCCTTTCCGAATGATGCGCTTAAGTCGATTTACAGGGAGATACTGGCAGCATCGCTTGCGCTCGAAGAGCCGCTGAAGGTCTCCTGCCTCGGCCCCCTCGGTACGTTCACTCACATGGCTGCGCTGCGTCACTTCGGCTCATCTGCCGCCTTCATGCCGGTGGACAGCATTAAAAAGGTCTTCGAAAACGTCGAATCTCATAAGGCGGAATATGGCGTCGTCCCTATCGAGAACTCAAACGAGGGGGTCGTCAGCCACACGCTTGATATGTTCATGGATTCCGACCTGCAGGTTGTGGCCGAAATCATCCTTGAGGTGTCCCACAATCTCCTTTCAAAGCAGACCAACAGGGCCAAAATAAGAAAGGTTTATTCCCATCCACAGGGACTGGCGCAGTGCAGGGGCTGGCTCGAGGCCAATATGCCCGGTGTGCCGATAGCTGAATCCACAAGCACTGCTAAGGCTGCAGAATTGGCCGCCAAAGACCCGACTACCGCAGCCATCGCCGGCGAGGTCGCCGC
>JBAIXS010000209.1:0-8611 GCA_037916395.1 Candidatus Sulfobium mesophilum | reverse complement strand
GGCAACAGCAACCGATCAAGAACCCTTTGGCCGGAGAAAGTAGGAGAGGAAAACTTATAAAAAGACTGTATCATTTTAAAAAAATCTCACAAAATTGAACTGCAATATTTAATTGTGACACAGTCTGTTCGCGGGAATGACGGACAGAGGACCTGAAAATAGTTTTTTGGACTAACTGCGGGTCAATATTCGCGTGATGCCTATCAGGGAATGCAAAGCTTCCTTAGCTTATACTTTCGGCGCTATAGCGGGCGATGAGACCCGTACGGACAGAATGCCTATAGATGCGCGCAAAGAACCAGCATGCCAAAAGCAGATATAACACAGCAAGGCATCCGCCCAGAAGCAGGTGGGCGGCTGAAACAGCAGAGCCTGAAATAATTGCCCGCATACCCTCAAATACATATGAAGGCGGCAGCAGTCGCGAGAGATACTGCATCCAAAGCGGAAGTGTGGAAATCGGGTAAAAAACCCCGACGAACGGCGATAACAGGGCCGGGATGGGCCAGATGAACCATTCCGACGCAGGCCCGAGCCTCAGCACCACGGCGCTGGCAAAGATTCCAAGGGCGATGCCGAAAAGAAAAAGGACAAGAAGAAATGGAACAAGCATGATGCCGTAGCCCATGGACAGTCCGAACACCGCGGTCGCCAGGGCCAGCATCACAATGAGCCCTACAGCGCTCGTGGCGATGCTGGATAACACCAGGCCGCCAACATATTCCCAAATAGAAAGAGGAGTAGCAAAGATATTGAGGAAATTGCGGGACCAGACGTCTTCGAAAAAAGCCGTTGTCACTCCATGCATGACGCGCGTGAAAAAATCCCAAAGAAGAACAGCCCCGAGAAAGACAGAGACAAAATTAAGACCGGATGCAGCGACCATATTAAGATATCTGGAGATTAATCCCCATAGCACCATATCCACCGCAACCCACGCGAACAAAGGAAATAGACGGGAAAAACTTCCGCGTATGAGATAAAAATAACGGAGAATTATGGCCGCTATCCGATTGAACCGCACTTCTTCAGCCAACCTCCAGTCCTTCTCGGGCCACACTGATAAAAAGCTCCTCCAGAGATTCCCTGCCATATTCTCGCGGCAAGGTCTTAGGATTCCCCGCCAGAAGTATCTTTCCGCGTGAAAGAAAGAGGACACGATCGCATACCTCCTCAACCTCATACATGTTATGGGAAGTCCAGAGCACTCCGCCGATGCCCTTAGCGGCGAACTCCCGAATTTTCGCCCTGATGTCATGCGCAGTCGCCGGGTCGAGAGAAGCGGTCGGCTCATCGAGGAGAAGCAGGCGCGGATCGTTAAGAAGCGCCTTGATAAGTCCCACGCGAGTCTGCTCGCCCGAAGACAGCAAGCCGCATTTAATATCCTTAAATCTTTCCATCCCGAACTGTCCGAGCAACCTGCCGATCCTCTCAGGCAGGTCCTTGACCCCGTAAAGGAGACCAAAAATGCGAAGGTTCTGATATACAGTAAGATTTCCCGGCAGCGGGGCGTAAACAGCAGAAAAGTTTGTCCGGCCAAGCGCCCGGGAGCGGTCTTTCGCAATATCGACCCCCTCGATCAGGATAGACCCATTGCTTGGCTCAAGAACGCCCAAAATCATGTTGATCGTCGTTGTTTTTCCAGCCCCGTTAGGCCCAACGAGTCCCACGATTTCGCTATCCCCGACATCAAAGGAAATGCCGTCGACGGCTATAAGGTCGCCGTAAATCTTGTGCAAGTCCGTGACCGAAAGCACTTTCATTGTCATCAATATATCATACAGCATTATGCCAAAGCCGCCCTGCCAAAGCCGCACTTGCAATTCGTCTTATTTGATGTAACATGTTATCAAGAGACAGAAAGTCAGAATTTATGGGGCACTTCTTTTGATGAAACTGGCAAAGATAAAGAAGGAAGATCTCAAAGTTCTCTTTGAGAACCTTGCACCGAACTACAGGATCATTGGGCCGAAGATTGTCGGTGGCACCATACTCATGTCTGAAATTTCCGCTGATGACATTCCGGCGGGCTACATGGACAACCAGCAACCCGGCAGCTACAGGGTTGAAAAAGGGAGTCGGAACGAGATATTTTCCTTTTCGCCGGGACCCGATTCACTGAAGAAATTTCTGCAGCCGTCTGTAACAGAAGCCTTTTTCTTCCGAAAAACCTCAAAGGGCTTGACGGCTGAGGTCCCTGCTGTCAAAGACAAGCCGATGGCTTTCATCGGTATCAGGGCCTGCGATCTTACAGCCATGTCGCTTCTGGACAAAATCTTTTTGGAAGGTCCTGTCCGGCACTCGGGCTATGAGAGCAGGAGAAAAGACATTTTTATTGTCGCCGTGAACTGCCTTCATCCTGGAGACAACTGCTTCTGTGATTCTATGGGTGCCGGCCCTGAGGCAAAGGAAGGGTTTGATCTTGCGATCACTGAAATCAGCAATTCACTGCTGGTCGAGGCAGGCAGCGTCCAGGGCGAGGCGGTCCTTGAAAGATTGCCCCACGACGGAGTCAACGATATTGACCTCGATGAAAAGAAATCCCTGGTTTCGCGCTGCAGGGACCTCATGAAGAAATCTATGAAAACGAGGGACCTTCCTGGAATAATCTACAAGAACATGGAGCACCCGCGGTGGGCCGAGATCGCCCGCAAAGACCTTGAATGCGGAAACTGCACTATGGTCTGCCCAACCTGCTTCTGTAATTCGAGCTTCGACATCCTCTCAGTCAAAACCATTTCTGCCAATCTCAAAGAGTTCCCCGGCATCAGGAAAAGAACCTGGGACTCCTGTTTCTCAAGGAATTTCGCCAGGGTGCACGGCGGTAATTTCAGGCCCTCCCGCCGGGCCAGGTACAGGCACTGGATGACCCATAAACTTGCCTACTGGATCGACCAGTTCGGCAGGCCAGGATGCGTCGGCTGCGGCAGGTGTATAACGTGGTGCCCGGCCGGCATCGATATAACCCATGAGCTGGAGGAGCTGAGACGTGTACGATAAATCGCTGCCCTTTGCGGCTACGATAAAATGGATAAAGAAAGAAACGCGCGATACCTGGACCTATGCTCTTAAAATCAACGACAAGGAAATCGAAAAGGCCTACAGCTTTAAGCCGGGTCAGTTCAATATGCTTTGCGTACCGGGCATCGGGGAATCGGCCATATCCATAAGTTCCGGAGTCTCTGATCACGACCTTCTGCACACGGTGAGAGTGGCTGGGGATGTTACAACCGCGCTCTCCAAAATGGGCGACGGCGACATTATCGGCATAAGAGGTCCCTTCGGCACAGGGTGGCCCATGGAAGAGACAGAAAATAGAAACGTAATTATAATCGCTGGTGGCGTGGGCATTGCTCCGCTCAGGTCTGTGATAAGACACTTATTGAACACGCGAAAGTCCTCTCGCGAAGAAAACATCATACTCTACGGCGCAAAGACGCCCAAGGACATTCTGTACAGGGATGAATTCCCAAGGTACAGGGATATGTTTCAAGTCTTTCTTACCGTTGACAAGGCTGACCCCGAGGAATACTGGAAGGGAGAAGTGGGACTCGTGACAAGACTGTTTGAGAAGGCATCCTTCGACCCGCTCGGCACGACTGTATTCATATGCGGACCGGAGGTTATGATGCAGTCAACAATCGGGGAACTGCTTATCCTGGGCGTTCCGGGGGAGAAGATTTATCTTTCGATGGAGAGGAACATGAACTGCGGCATGGGCGTCTGCGGCCACTGTTTTTTCGGTCCGATGTTCGTTTGCAAGGACGGTCCGGTCTTCAAATACTCCGCCGTGCAGGATTTCCTTGGAGTGAGGGAGGTCTGAGATGAAAAGACATCGGATCGGAGTTTTCAAGTTCACATCCTGCGACGGATGCCAGCTTTCGATTCTTAACCTCGAGGATGAACTTCTCGAGCTGATAGAATTTTTCGATATCGCTTATTTTCGCGAGGCGCTTGATAGGGCGCCGCTTAAACAATTCGACATAGGCATCGTCGAAGGTTCGATTTCGACGGACAGGCAGAAGAAAGAGATTATCGGAATCAGGGAAAAGTCACGCTTTCTGATCTCCATCGGCGCATGCGCGACAGCCGGGGGACTCCAGGCGCTGAGGAACTGGGCGAATGTCGCTGACTTTAAGAAATATGTCTATCCATCGCCCGAACTCATAAGCGCTCTTCCGATGTCGACGCCTGTCTCGGACCATGTCTACTTTGACTACGAACTCTGGGGCTGTCCTATCGACAAAGAGGCGCTTTCCGAAACGCTGGTCTCTGTGCTTGTGGGAAAGCGGCCTGGTATCCCTGTTTACAGCCTCTGCATGGACTGTAAGATGAAGGGCATTCCCTGTATTCTCGTTTCGCAGGGACAGCCGTGCCTGGGCCCGGTAACACGGGCGGGCTGCGGCGCGCTCTGCCCGTCTTTTGCGAGGGCATGCTACGGATGCTTCGGCCCGAAGGAAGGGGCCAATATCGATTCTCTGATGAGCCGCTTCGAGGAAATGGGTATGGAAAGGAAAGAGACAATCCTTCTGATGGACAAGATGAATACTTATGCATACAGGAGGGCACGGCTTGAGAAGACTTATTAAGACCGACCACCTTGCCAGGGTCGAGGGAGAAGGCGGTGTCGTTATAGAAATTGAGGGTGGCCGGGTAGCGAAAGTTCATATGAGGATCTTCGAAGCGCCCCGTTTCTTCGAAGCCTTCCTCAAAGGCAGGCCCTATCAGGATGTGATCGATTTCACTGCCCGCATATGCGGCATCTGCCCTGTAGCCTACCAGATGAGCTCTGTACATGCGATAGAAAAGATCTTCGGCGTTACCGTTTCGCCTCAGATAAAAAAATTGAGGAGACTGTTATATTGCGGAGAGTGGATAGAAAGCCATGCCCTTCATGTCTATCTCCTCCAGGGGCCGGATTTTTACGGCCTGGAGTCCGCCTGGGCCGGGAAGGAATATCTTGAAAAGGCCAAAAGAGGACTCAAGTTCAAGAAATTAGGCAATGATATCATGACCGTCATTGGCGGCAGGCCCGTCCATCCTGTCTCTGTGAGAGTCGGAGGGTTCTTCAGCACACCTTCAAAAAAGGCTCTGTCTTCCTTACTTGCTGAGCTCGATAACGCCTATGCAGAGTCTCTGAAGGCTATACTATGGGCAGCGGAACTCAAATTCGGTGATCATAGCATTGATACTGAATTCGTTTCGCTGGACGACCCGGAAGGGTATCCCATGAATAGCGGACGAATCGTTTCAACTGAGGGGCTCAATGAATCTTTCGACGGATTTTTTTCATCAATTGAGGAGCACCAGGTCGACTACTCTACGGCGCTCCACTGCGGGATCAAAAGGGCCGGTTCTTTGACGCCTTACATGGTAGGTCCGCTATCAAGACTGAACCTCAATTACCAAAAACTCCCCTCTGAAATCATGAGCGCCATAAAAGAATCCGGCATCTCCCTTCCGATTACAAATATCCGGATGGCGATCGTGGCAAGGTCTGTCGAGATTTCCTACGCTTTACATGAGGCTATGCGGATAATAAATGAATACGAGGAACCGGAAAGGCCGTGGGAGATTTTTGAGCCTGCGGCTGGCAGCGCGGTATGGGCTACAGAGGCTCCGAGGGGAATTCTGCTTCACAGGTATGAGCTTGACGGAAGAGGATGCGTCAAAGACGCGGTCATCGTCCCCCCCACCTCTCAGAACCTGGCGCATATTGAGAGAGATATCCGTGACTTCGCGGAAAAGAATATTTCGCGTGACGCAGACTACCTGAAAAGGGAGACTGAGAAGGCGATAAGAAACTATGATCCCTGCATATCCTGTTCAGTGCATGCCGTAGATATTGATACAGGAAAGCGCTAAAAGAGTAAAGCTGGATTAATCCACGAAAACGCCGCTATGCCGCATAATTCGTCCAAGGTGATAGAACTTCCTCCTCCAAGGTATGCGAGCATCACGTCTTTGGAGGAAGCACTTCTTAAAAGGAGGTCTGTTAGGGATTTCAAGGACCTGCCTTTGACGATATCTGAAGTCTCACAGCTTCTCTGGGCCGCCCAGGGCTCCGCAGGCGCCAGAGGCCGCAGGACTGTTCCCTCTGCCGGAGCGCTTTATCCGCTCGAACTCTATATTGTTGCCGGCAATGTGATCCGTCTTGAAGGCGGGATTTACAGGTATATACCTGACGGAAACGGGCTTATATGCCTCGCAAGCGGGGAAAAAAGGAACGAATTATGCGATGCTGCTCTGAACCAGTCTTCCATTAGAAGAGCCCCCGCCATTATTGTGATGTCCGCTGTTTATGAAAGGACAGCGTCGAAGTACGGTGAGCGGGGGATCAGATACGTCCAGATGGAGGCAGGGCATGCAGCCCAGAATGTTTATCTTCAGGTTGTCTCACTGGGGCTGTCAACTGTAGTCATAGGGGCCTTTCACGATGAGGAAATAAGAAAGGTTATGAAGATGACAGATATGGAGAGGCCGCTTTATATAATGCCGGTAGGAAAGAGCTGACATTCCCCACCGCATTCCATTATCCGGATTCACCTCAGGAAAGTCCCCATTTGTGCGGCGACGGCATTCTCTCTCATTCTCACTTCGTTCCGAGGCACCGGCGCGCACAAAGGGCAATACGCGCCGCTGAAGCCGTTCGAATGCATCCCGCACAAATTTGGCGGTGAATTTTGGTCATAGCCGCGGTCATTTCAGGTGGTATTCGACAATATCCCTGTCGCGAAGCACATAGTCTTTCTGCACACGCTGGCCCCCGAATTTCGCAGATCCCCAGATGCAGGCATATTTAAGATTATTTAGAAAATCCCTGTGGATCATCTCAGCAAGATCAAGAACTGTTGAACCCGTGCGAAGTACAAACGGTGTAGCTCTGTCGGGCTCTTTGCCGGGTTCTTTCGAATAGACCCTGATAATCAGGGAATTTTCGAAGAGTGCGTTCCTTAACTCCTCCAGTCCTTCTTTCGTCACTGAAGAGACCGTTACAACATGGTAGATAGTCTCATACATTGATCTTAGCCTCTTCTGACCCGCAACAGCAGCAGGAAGATCCAACTTATTGGCAACAATGAGGGTCGGCTTGCATGAGGGACATTTCTCAGGTGACTCTATCTTTTTCAAAAGCCCGATTCTCCATTTTCCCAAATGCTCTATCAGAAGTTCTGTTTGTATTTCCGGGTCCTCCGAGAGGTCTACAACCAACATCATTACGTCGGCAACCCTCAGGACGCCTGAGACCCATCCGTCAGTCGATTCGTTCCCCACAGGTGGAAGATCGACAAGCTGAAACTGGATGTCCTCAAACGGCATCATACCGGAAAGGGGCATGACCGTAGATACAGGGTAATCGGCAACGACAGGATTAGCGTTCGTCAGAGCCTTGAGGATTGAGGATTTCCCCGAGTTGGCAAAACCTGTCAGGGCCACCTGTGCAGCGCCTTGTTTTTCTATGGTATAGAGATCGCCTTTTCCGGATTTCTTCCTCCTGACGGCCTCTTCCCGAAGCTGGGCGAGCCTTTTTCTCAGATCGGCCCTCAGCTTGTCAGTGCCCTTGTGCTTGGGCACCGTCGATATCAGTTCTTCAAGTGCAACCGCTTTTTCCTGAGGGCCGGAGGCCTCCTTGAAACGCTTTTCGGCTTCAAAATATTCAGGCGGAAGATTGGCAGGCATAACTAAAATATAACATAAGTGATTCTTGAGCACGCCGTTCGCTCTAAAAAGGCGGGACTCATCAGCATCTGCATTAATTTTTTTAGGGGCTTTGTTTTTCTAAAGTGGCAGGCAAGGGAACGATTATTCTTTTAGACCCAACAATGGATAAGTCTATCTTTTGACTTGCGGGACTAACCGCTTCTGTAAGACCATTTATCTTAAGAGCCCTGCCCATCAGATTGTAGTTTGCTGCTGCGCGGCTTTCACAGCAAGGCGTGGCTACACCGAAATATGTCTCGTTGTCTTCTTTCCCGAATAAGCTAAGACCCTCACTCATCATTTTGAATTCATCCGCCGAAATACCGATGGCTTTGGAGATGATCCTTGCGCTCTCATCAGGGTGCTCCCTAATGTATGCAACCGCCTTCGTCCAGCCTTCATAAATCTTCTCCAGGTCTTCTCTCCTGGCAGAGATTAACTCCTTATTCGCTACGGCAACGTCAATGATCACGCCCGGGAAATCCCCGCTCGAAAGCAGTACATGCGCATCGGTGCGCCCTTTTAAAGCTGGCAGAACATGCGGCTCATAGGCGCAGAAAGCGTCGACATGTCCGGACACAAAGTCAGCTTTGGCCTGTGCCATGGGCATGTCCAAAAAAACCAGATCATTCAACTTCATACCTTTCCTTGCCAATGCCGCAATTAGGAGATTATATGAATGAGAGCCCAATTGACCGGCTACCTTTCTGCCTTTCAACTCGGTCGCTGTACTTATGTCCTTTGATGACAGCACTGCGTCGGCGCCTTTGGATTCGTCCAGAGCGAAAATGAGGTTTCCGTCGTAATCGGCTTTTCTCCCGGCCTCGAACATCCCCATTGTCTCGCAGATAATCTGAAGATGCCCGGAGGCAAGACCTGCCCTCCTTTGCTCCTCATCATTTATGTGGCT
>JBAIXS010000208.1:0-8356 GCA_037916395.1 Candidatus Sulfobium mesophilum | reverse complement strand
CCAAGGTCGTCAGCGACCATATCTATTGATTCAAGGACCCTCGGACCGTTTCCGGTCAGCGTCGCCCCTCTCACCGGTTCTCCCTTTTTCCCTTTTTCGATCAAATATCCCTCCTGGACATCGAACACAAAATCACCGGTCACTGTATTTACCTGTCCGCCTCCCATCTTCTCAACCAGGATACCCTTATCCAGCGAGCTCAATATGTCTTCCGGCGACATGCTCCCTCTTGCAATAAAGGTATTGGTCATCCTCGGAATAGGACGGTGGCGATAGGATTCGCGTCTGCCGTTTCCCGTCGATACTGTCTTGTCTTTCATTGAAGTGAGCCTGTCGTACAGATAGCCCTGAAGGATACCTTTTTCAACAAGAACGGTCCTTTGAGAAGGTGTTCCTTCATCATCGAACCTGAAGGAGCCTCGCTTGCCGGGAAGCGTTGAATCATCAACCACGGTGATAAGAGAAGAAGCAACGCGCGTACCGATCTTTCCGGAAAATACGGAAAGTCCCTGCTGGGCAAGATCGGCCTCCAGCCCGTGGCCTATGGCTTCGTGTATCATCGTGCCTCCGGCCCTCGACGAAATGACAACGGGCATCCTGCCGCCACGGGCCTTTTTTGCAGACAGCATCATCACCGCGCGTCTTGCCGCCCGGAGGCTCAATTCCTCGATATCGTTCTCTTCGAAAATCTCAAAGCCGGCGAACCCGCCGATTTGCTCGGTGCCGGACTGGATGATGCCGTCTTGTACGGCAATGACCTGTACGACCGCTGTAGTGTATACCCTGTCGTCCTCTGACAACAAACCGTCAGAGGTAGCTATCCTCACCCTTTGCATCAAATCCCTGTATACTACGGTCACCTGTTTTATTCTCCGGTCGAACTTCCGGGATGCTTCGTCGGCCTTTCTTGTTAGCTCTATCTTCCTGTCGAGGGCCACATGGCCGGGAAATAATTTAATATCTAAATTCACCGACGGCCTTCGGACCTCCAGATCTATAGCGCGATCATAAGAAGAATTTTCCTCTGCTGCCCTGCTTGTCTCAGAGGCGGCCTCCAGTAAAGCTTTTTCGGAAAGGTCATTACTGAAGGCATAGGCGGTTCTGCCCTTATATATGAGGCGCACCCCCGTACCCCTCTCGGTGCCGGTTACGACCTTCTCGAGTTTGCCGTCCTCAAGGACCAGGGATGTCTGCTCCCTCTGTTCGGTATAGACGTCTGCGTATTCACCGCCACGGGAAAGGGTATTCCTTATGAGTCTCATCTGGAATTCGTTGTCTGTCAAAATAAACTCCTCCACGCTAAAAAAAGAATAACAGGTTGTTTACGCGCCGCGAAAATATGAGGTAAATTATTATACACTATCTGGCATGCCTTAGAGCCTGAAGAGCGTTAATAAGGAGATTGTATGGCGATAATCGGAGTGATCGGAGGAAGCGGATTGTATGATGTGCCTGATCTGAAGATCAAAGATTCCGTCAGGGTCAGCACGCCTTATGGTGAACCTTCGGACTTGTACAAAACAGGGAGATGGCTGGACAGGGAGGTGGTATTCCTGCCCAGACACGGTTCGGCCCACCACATCCAGCCTCACAAGGTCAATTACAGAGCGAACATATGGGGATTCAGAGAACTCGGGGCCGGGCAAATTATTTCAATCTGTTCCTCTGGCGGAATAAGCCCAGGGATGAAGCCGGGAATGATAGCCGTCCCTGATCAGATAATCGATATGACAAACGGCAGGTTGTCAACGTTCTATGACGGGGATGACGTCGTTCATGTTGATTTCACCGAGCCTTTTTGCCCTGACATGAGACGGCATGTAGCCGCTGCTGCGGCGTCAGCCGGAGCGGCCGTTGTAAACTCCGGGGTCTATGTCTGCACGAACGGCCCCAGGCTTGAGTCTGCCGCCGAGATAAGGACATTTTCGGGTTGGGGCGCCGATATGGTAGGCATGACGCTTATGCCTGAGGCCGTTCTTGCGCGGGAGCTTGAAATATGTTTTACTTGTATCGCCGTGATCACAAACTTTGCCGCGGGGATAGCTGCCGAGAAGCTTACGACAAGAGAGGTTCTCTCATCTATGCAGTCCTCTAAAGAAATCCTCCGCTCTGTTTTGACGGCTTTTTTTTCCGCGCGAATGGAGCCTCCCTCCTGCGGCTGTAAACAGACGCTGAAAGAGGCCAGAATATAGCCCATGCAGACCATCCTTTTGGTTGAAGATAAAGATTCAATGGCGCAGATGCTGAAAGAAACGCTCGAATCCGCAGGGTACAGCGCCGTTGTGGCAAGAGACGGGCTGGAAGGCATCCGCATTCTTAAAGAGCGCCATATCGACCTTGTGCTATCTGATCTGAAGCTGCCCAGGAAAGACGGCATAGAAGTACTTAAGGCGGCCAAGGCAGAGAACCAGCTCACTCCGGTCATCGTGATGACCGCCTTCGGCACGATAGAGAACGCGGTTGCAGCCATGAAGGAAGGGGCCTTTGACTTCATTACCAAGCCCTTCGACACTGACCACCTGCTTTTACTGATAAGGAGGGCGCTTGAGGCACAGAGGATGGTTACTGAAAACATACTTCTTAAAGACGAACTGACGGCTAAACTCGGTGCTCCGAAGATTATAGGGAAAAGCAGCCGCATCGTAGAGGTCGCACAGAAGATCCGGAAAGTCGCCCAGGGGAAGACTACAGTGCTTCTCCTTGGCGAAAGCGGCACGGGGAAAGAGCTATTTGCCAGGGCTATCCACAATTTAAGCCCCAGAGGTCAATACCCATTCGTTCCGATAAACTGCGCAGCCATACCAAAGGAACTGCTCGAAAGTGAGCTGTTCGGGCATGAAAAGGGTTCTTTCACCGGCGCGGAGACGAAAAAGATCGGAAAGTTTGAACTTGCCGACAAAGGCACAGTCTTTCTTGATGAAATCGCGGATATGGAACTGCCGCTTCAGACAAAGCTGCTGAGGGTCATACAGGAGGGCGAGATAGAAAGGCTGGGCGGGGTCAAGGCCGTTCCCATTGATGTGAGGGTGGTGGCGGCAACCAACAAGAATATTGAAAAGGCCGTTACGGACGGGACGTTCAGGGAAGACTTGTTTTACCGGCTGAACGTCTTTCCTGTGGTAATACCGCCGCTGAGAGAGCGGAAGGACGATATCCCGCTTCTGGCGGAGTACTTTATCAGCAGGTACTGTGCTGAACTTAAAACGTCGGCAAAGAAAATTTCACATGAGGCGTCTGAGATGCTGATGGGCTACCCCTGGAAGGGAAATGTCAGGGAACTCGAAAATTGTTTAGAGAGGGCCATCATCCTTTGTGACGGCGATATAATCCTGCCCGAGCATCTGGCGCTAAATCAGAAATTGTCGTCCGAATACTCCCTCAAAGACCTGCCCGCGGAGGGACCTCTGGGGGATACGGCAAGAGAGGCGACAAGGATTGCGGAGACTCAACGGATAGTCCGCGCGCTTAAGGAGACCAAGGGCAACAAAAGCAGGGCCTCAGAGCTGCTGCATGTAAGTTATAAGACGCTTCTTACAAAGATCAAGGATTATGGCATAGAACCGTAAATGCTTAGCTCCTCTCTTGACAGTATTAAGTTCCTGCAATTATTATAAAAGTTCACAAATCCCTTTCACTTTTTCCGCTTTCATAAGGATATTTCGAATTCTTTGCAGAAGCCGGAAGAAGAGGGGAGGACGAAAAAGAATACTTCAGGAGGTTTTCGTGTCAGGACATTCCAAGTGGTCACAAATTAAACATAAGAAGGGTCAAACGGACGCAAAGAGAGGAAAAATATTTACAAAAATTGTTAAAGAGATATCAATTGCCGCTAGGCTTGGCGGGGGCGACCCTGACGGCAACCCCAGACTGCGGACCGCGATAGAAAAAGCCAAAGAGGTGAATATGCCTCATGACAACATCAAAAAAGCGATCATGAAAGGTACGGGCGAACTCCCCGGAGTTTCATATGAGGAATATATATATGAGGGTTACGGACCTGCGGGTGTCGCGCTCATGATCGAGGTCATGACCGACAATAAAAACAGAACGCTGCCTGAGATAAGACATATGTTGGGAAAGAGCGGAGGCAGTCTCGGGGAAACCGGATGTGTATCGTGGATGTTCGATAAAAAGGGTTACATACTGGTAAGCAAGGAAAAAGTATCAGAGGACTCTGTCATGTCAGTCGCTTTGGATGCCGGCGCCGAGGACATGAAGAATGACCCCAACGAGGAAAACTATGAGATCATTACGGCGCCTGAGGACTTCAGCAGTGTGAGGGAAGCCATTGAAAAAGCCAATATACCGATTTCTTCGGCTGAAGTGTCGATGCTGCCCAAGAACTATGTCGTCCTGGATGAAAAGGCGGCTGAGCAGATGGTGAGGCTGATGGACAGTCTTGAAGACCATGAGGATGTCCAAAACGTATACGCCAACTTTGACATCCCGGATGAAGTCATGGAAAAGGCAGGAAAGTAGTCAGGGTGTCCGGCCATCTCCTTTGGGCAATTGCAATATTAACCACCCTATGTTTATCATAAATTGATGTCGTCTATCAGCGCCACGTTCAAAAGAAAGTTCATAACCGGCTTGTTTGTCCTTATTCCGGCTATCATTACGATCCTTGTCATCAGATGGTTTTTCAGGTTTGTAGACGGACTGCTCGAGCCGCTATATTTTAATATACTGGGATATCATACACCCGGGCTCGGATTTGTTTCCGCTGTGGTAATCGTCTTTGTGGTGGGCATTATTTCGACGAATATTTTCGGCAGAAGGATAATTGAGTTCTTCGAGAGGATATTCATGAACATCCCCGTTCTCAAGGGCCTCTATACGGCAGTGAAACATCTGGTTGACGCCTTTTCGCCCGATAACAAGTCGGCTTCATTTAAGAAATTCGTAATTATCGAATACCCCAGGACCGGGGCCTTTGCCTTTGGGTTCCTTACAAAGGAATGTACGGTCAAGAAAAACAACAACGGCAAGGAGTCCTGTTTAAGGGCCGTGTATGTTCCTACAAACAACCTTTATCTCGGGGAGATTGTCCTTGTCAACGAGGGGGATGTTTTTTATACGGATATTCCGATTGATGAGGGCATAAAGATCATCCTCTCAGGAGGCATCGCCGCGCCGAATATGATCGGTGAGGCGAAGGAATGAGCGGCATCGCCTGTGTGATACTGGCTGCGGGACTTGGCAAGAGGATGAAGGCCGGGCATCCCAAGGTTCTTCACGAGATATGCGGCGTGACCATGCTTGAAAGCGTAGTTGCCGCCGCCAGGAAAATTAAGGCCGAAAAGATCATCGTTGTTGCGGGCAGGCATATTGATCTGATCAAAAAATCGCTGGGTGCGGCTGATATTTCGTTTGCGCTTCAGAAAGAGGCTAAGGGCACGGGGCATGCCCTTTTGTGCGCCCGGAAGGAACTGCGTGATTTTAATGGCACTACAGTTGTCTTAAATGGCGACGCCCCGCTTCTGGAACATGAGACGATCAAGAAATTTCTGAGGTTGCATAGGAGGGACAAGAACTCCCTTTCGGTACTTTCATTTAAGGCCAATGACCCCTCAGGGTACGGACGGGTTATAAGGGATGGGTCCGGAGGGGTGGCTGAAATAATCGAGGAGAAGGACGCGGACTCAGATCAGAAAAAAATATGCGAGGTCAACAGCGGCGTTTACGCCTTCAACGGCGAATCGCTTTTACTCCTTGATTCTATAAGGATGAACAAGGCTAAAGGTGAATATTATCTTACCGATATCATAGCGGAGGCTTCCAGACGGAGGTTAAAGGCATCTGCCTACTGCATTGGCACTGAGGAAGAATTTATGGGGGTCAACACCAGGGATGAACTCAGGAGGGCGTCCCTGCTTATGAGGAAGCGCATTGTAAATAAATGGGTCGAAAGAGGCGTGACTTTTCTTGATACCGCCTCGGTTTTTGTTCATGCGGGTGTCACGATAGGAAGGGATTCGGTCATTTACCCGAATGTTTATCTTGAGGGGAAGACAAAAATAGGGCGAAGGACCACGATATTCCCGAACGTTCGGATTGTCAACGGGGATATAGGGGCGGGCGTTGTCATTAAAGACTCAACTTTGATTGAGGAGTCAAAGGTGAAAAAAGATGCGTCTGTAGGCCCTTTCGCTCATCTGAGGCCGGGCTCCGAAGTTGGAGACGGAGCAAAGGTCGGAAACTTTGTGGAACTGAAGAAGGCTGTAATAGGGAAGGGCAGCAAGGCCTCACATCTCAGTTATCTCGGTGATACAAAGATCGGCAGGGAGGTAAACATCGGCGCGGGGACGATCACATGCAATTATGACGGAGTTCACAAGCATACGACAGTCCTTGAGGACGGCGTATTTATAGGCAGCGACACCCAATTAGTGGCGCCGGTGAAGGTTGGCCGCGGCGCATATATCGGCGCCGGTTCAACTATCACGAAGGATGTTCCTGCGGGCTCTCTTGCTTTAAGCAGAACGGTCCAGCGGACGATACCCGGCTGGGCAGCCGGAAGAAAATTTCGGGGCAAACATAGAAAGTAAGATGGGGAGGGGAAACTTCTTATGTGCGGGATAATCGGATATACGGGAAGTAAGAACGCTGTTAATGTCATCCTTGAGGGGCTTAGGAAGCTTGAATACCGGGGATATGACTCAGCCGGGATAGCTTTTTTTACCGATAAGGGTGTGGACGTTATCCGGTGCAAAGGAAAGATCAAAGACCTGGCGTCAATCGTCGAGAAGGAAACGCCTGCGAGTAAGACGGCCATCGGGCACACCCGGTGGGCCACACACGGCAAGCCGTCCGAGGAAAACGCCCATCCCCACCGCTCCGACGGCGTAGTTTTAGTTCATAACGGCATCATTGAAAATTACATCAGCCTGAAGAAGGCTTTGCAGCTTAAGGGATATAAATTCAGTTCAGATACCGACACTGAAGTGCTCTGCCACCTTATCCGCGACTATACGAATACTCTTCCGCTGGAGCAGGCGGTGAGAGAGGCATTGAAGAACGTAAAAGGCGCATATGCTCTCGCCGTGATAAATGAAAAAGAGCCCGGCAAGGTCGTCGGCGTCAGAAAGGACAGCCCTCTGGTGGTGGGTCTGGGAGACGGCGAATATTTCCTGGCGTCCGACGTCCCGGCTTTCCTCAGTTATTCGAGGGACGTGATCTATCTCGATGAGGAGGAAATGGTTGTCCTCACGGGTGAGGGGGTCCTCGTGACAAAACTGGACGGCACTCCCGTTAATAAGGACGTGCAGTCCATTACGATGAGCCCGTCAATGGCCGAAAAAGGCGGCTACAGGCATTTCATGCTGAAGGAGATATTCGAGCAGCCCCGGGCCGTAGGCGATACTCTCAGAGGCAGGTTTTCGCTCGAAAGCGGCGAGGTCAACGTGGAAGAGTTCGGGATATCCGAGGACATGCTTAAAAAGATAAATAAGATATTTATAGTGGCCTGCGGGACCTCGTGGCACGCCGGTCTTGCCGGAAAATATATGTTCGAAGATCTCGCCAGGATGAGTGTTGAGGTTGATATCGCTTCCGAATTTCGATACCGGAAGCCGCTTGTCGATTCCGGGCACCTGCTCATCGTTATCACGCAGTCGGGAGAGACGGCCGACACGCTGGCCGCTCAGAGGGAGGCAAAGAAACTGGGTGCGACGGTGCTCAGCATCTGTAATGTGGTAAACAGTACGTCGGTGCGGGAAGCTGATGCTGTCTTTTATACTCATTGCGGCCCTGAGATAGGTGTAGCGTCCACGAAGGCGTTCCTTACGCAGGTCACTGCTATTTATCTGCTCGCAGTCGCCTTCGGCCGTCTGCGCGGGGCGCTGACATCTGATCAAGGCAGGGAACTGCTTGAAGAACTCGTCCTGCTTCCGAGAAAAGTCGAAAAGGCGCTTGCCGCTGACGAGGCGATCAGGGCTGTTGCGAAGGAGTATTTCAAGGCAAGAGGGTTTATTTATCTGGGCAGGGGTATCAATTATCCTATCGCGCTTGAGGGTGCGCTTAAACTGAAGGAAATATCTTATATCCATGCTGAAGGATATCCGGCCGGAGAGATGAAACATGGTCCGATCGCGCTGATCGACGAAGAACTTCCGGTTGTCGTCATGGTCTCGCGGGATGTTTTGTTCGAAAAGATGGTGACAAATATCCAGGAGGTCAAAAGCAGAGGGGGAAGAGTTGTTTCGATAGCTTCTGAAAATGCCCGGGAGGTTTGCGAAATTTCAGGAGACTGCATCCTCATTCCTGACACCAACAGGTTCCTGTCCACTGTTATGTTTGCGGTGCCTCTTCAGCTGCTTGCTTATCACATAGGGGTGCTCAGGGGATGTGATGTGGA
>JBAIXS010000207.1:0-6539 GCA_037916395.1 Candidatus Sulfobium mesophilum | reverse complement strand
TTTCTTTTTCTGCACGGTAGGCGCTGACGGCGGCCTTAAGCGCGTCGAGGTTAGCCTGATCAGCCGCGTTCTGGGCGCCCTTGTAGGAGTTTATGAGCGAATCGCCATATTCAGAGACGGGGTTTTTAGGTTTTTCCTTGCATCCTGCTACTAAAAAAAGAAGAAGAGCGCAGCATATGAGCATGATCAATTTCTCTGCAGCAGACATGCTTAAGTCTACGCCGGAGGGCAATCTCTGTCAAATATCACGCCTCTTTTTTTCGGGGTTTAGGGTAAAATAGTGACGATGAAATTCTTCAAGAAGACAGAGGAAGAGCAGCAGCCCGATCCGGTCATCGAGGAGCTTAAGAAAAAGATCGAGGGCGCGATCATGCCGGAGTATGCCCAGGAGGTCGCCCTGAAGGAACTGGAGATGCTCGGAAGGATAAACCCCTCGACCTCGGAATATACGATAGGGCTTGCCTACATTCAATATCTTGTGTCGCTGCCGTGGAACATAAGGACTGAAGACAACCTTGATATCAAGAGGGCGGAAAGGATACTCGACGAAGACCATTACGGGCTGCATCCGATAAAGGAACGCATACTCGAACACCTGGCGGTCAAGACCCTAAGGATGAACAGAAGGCCTCAACTGCTTGTTGTGGACGATGAGGAGGTTGCCAGAAGAAACCTGGAGCATATTCTTTCGAAGGAAAACTATACGGTCGACACCGCTGCCGACGGCGTTGAGGCTCTGGCCAGGCTCCGTGAGTCTTCATATGACGTGATCCTTACTGACTTTAAAATGGAGAAGGTCGACGGTATGGAGATACTCGAAAAAACAAAGTCGATAGCCCCGCATACCCAGGTCATTATGATCACCGGCTATGCCACGATAGACACCGCTGTTGAGGCTATGAAGAAGGGCGCGTTTCATTATCTTGCCAAACCATTTAAGCTCGATGATGTCAGGGAAACGGTCAAACAGGCACTCGATAGCACAAGCCTTAAAAAGGAGATGAAAGGTTCAGTCCTTTGCTTTGCGGGCCCCCCCGGCACCGGCAAGACTTCTCTCGGACGTTCGATTGCGCGCGCACTGGGGAGGAAGTTCGGAAGGATATCGCTTGGAGGAATAAAGGATGAAGCCGAGATAAGGGGACACAGACGGACTTACGCCGGCGCCATGGCCGGGAGAATTGTTGAGGAGATACGCCGCTCCGGGGCGTGCAATCCGGTCCTTATCCTGGACGAGTTGGACAAGATCGGTTACGATTTAAAGGGCGACCCCGGCTCTGCGCTTCTTGAGGCGCTGGATCCAGGGCAGAATTCCCAGTTTATGGACCATTACATTGACATGCCCTTCGACCTGTCACGGGTTATGTTTATTATTACTGCCAACCTGGCTGATAACATCATGGGCCCTTTGAGGGACCGCATGGAGGTCATACAGTTTTCAGGGTACACCGAGGAAGAGAAGGTAAAGATCGCCTCAGAATTTCTTGTGCCAAGGCAGATAAGGGAGACGGGCATCTCTGTCTACCCGCCTGAGTTTGCCGATGAAGCCCTGCTTACGATAGTACAGCAATACACCCACGAGGCCGGCATCAGGGACCTCGACAGGCATATTGCCGCCATCTGCCGGAAGATTGCAAGAGAGTTTGTCCAGCATGGCGTGGGTGCAGAGTGTATAAAGGTGAACAGTGACCTGGTCGAGAAGTTCCTGGGGCCTAGGAAATATTATTTTGAGACGGCCGAGGAACTCGACCGGATAGGTGTTACTACAGGACTGGTCTGGACAGAAGTGGGCGGGGAAATTATTTTTGTTGAGGCGCTTAAGATGAAGGGAAAGCAGGAATTAATTCTTACCGGCTCCCTTGGCGGAGTTATGAAGGAATCAGCCCAGGCGGCTCTGAGCTACGTCAGGAGCAATGCAGACAGGTTCGGCATTGACGAGAACTTCTTTGAAGACCACGATGTTCATATTCATGTGCCCGCGGGCGCTATACCCAAGGACGGGCCTTCGGCTGGTGTGACGATTGCGCTGGCACTTATATCGCTTCTGACGGCGAGGGCTGCCAGGAAATCCGTTGCTATTACCGGTGAACTTACCCTGAGCGGCCGGATACTGCCTGTAGGCGGAGTAAAGGAAAAAATATTAGCGGCCCGCAGGGCAAGGCTTAAGACAGTGGTTATGCCCTCCAAAAACAAAGTCGAGATCGACAACCTTCCCCCGGAGGTGAAGGGAGAACTGGAGATCGTTTTTGCTGAGACTGTGGAAGACGTTGTCGGGTGTGTCCTTACGAATTAGATTCGTTTAGACAGCGCGGGCAAGCCCGCGCTGTTTAAATAAGGTTTCTTCTGCCTGCTACCGGGGAGGCGAAGAGGCCCGCATAATTTTGTCAGGCCGTTTTTGCGGTTTTATCCTGTCGGTTTTTTTGTCTTCCCTCATGATTTCCCTTGCGGTTTCATGCTCTCCCGCCTCGGCGAAGCTGACAGCCATCATCAATCTCTCGAATTTTTCAGATAGCCATTTCATATGTGCCTCCTTTTGTATGTCCTTGTTTCAAACGTTAGCCCCTGATGACAAGCACAGGGCAGGGAGCATATCCGATCACCTTTTCCGTGACACTGCCCATTAGGAGCCTTTTTATGCCTGTCCTTCCGTGGCTGCCCAAAACGATTATGTTGCTGGCTGATTTTTTGGCGAGGCCGGTGATAACTTTATATGTCTCACCCTCTTTTACGAGAGGGTCTATCCTGACCCCCCGCGCCTCGGCTTTTTTTCTCACCTCTTCAACAACCCTCTTTGCCTCTTCTATGAGTTTGTCGACGGCTTCCGGGGCCTCGGTTTCGAATTCGTCAGTGACATCGACGACCGATACGGCTACCATTTTCCCGCCGTAGGACTGTGCGAGGTCTATTGCCTTGTCGGCGGCACTTAAGCTGTATTTCGAACCGTCGGTGGCAAGGAGGATGTTTTTCCATCCTATCTTAGCATTAAGCGGAAATACGAGTACGTCCCTTTGACTGTTTCCAATGACGCGGGCGGTAACGCTTCCCACGAGCGCTTTTTCGACCCGATGCATACCTTGTCTGCCCATGACTATGAGATCGTAGTTTCCCTCTTCAGCAGTGTCGATGATGGTATCAAAAGGCGTTCCCTCCTCGATTATGGTCTTTATGTAAGTGTCTTCTTCAGC
Organism: Candidatus Sulfobium mesophilum; assembly: GCA_037916395.1. Classification (GTDB taxonomy): domain Bacteria; phylum Nitrospirota; class Thermodesulfovibrionia; order Thermodesulfovibrionales; family UBA6898; genus Sulfobium; species Sulfobium mesophilum_A. The sequence continues at coordinate 3,357 of JBAIXS010000207.1, read as the reverse complement.
GGCGATCTTTTTTATTTCCGAAACAATCTTCTCGCCCTCAGCCATGAGGGTCAAGCTGACCTTTTCCTGGATACTCGGTATCTGATAAAGGTCCTCGTAGGACGGAATGGTAGTTATGGCGGTCAGCCAGGTCTTGTCGTTATTCGCTATCTTGCATGCCTGCCTGAAGGCGTTCCTGCTGGACTCTGAACCGTCGACAGCTACCAATATCCTTCTATATCTGCCCATGACCTTTCTCCGTGAAGAAAGGAGGCATTATGCCTCCTTCTTCACCTTTGCCTTCTTCATGCTGAGTCCGAGCCCGTCGAACATATAGAAAATGGCGTAGCCCCACCACATGGTATAAGCGACATAGAACACGAGGAGCCCCGACATCATGCCGGCGTGGTCCACCACTTTCTCTCCGTCGATCTTGTAGAAGTTATATGCCGGTTCAACAGCCTTTTTCATTACGTCTGAGACCATCTTTGCCTCTTCAATCTTCTTTTCCTTCTGGAAGTCTTTCATGATCTTTGCCAGGGCGTTGTGCCACTGACGAAACATCTTCTTTTCGTCGTCAGTGCCGTATCTGGCCCTGATCTTTTCGCCGTTGTTTTTGAACATGTCGTCAGAATCCTGCAGGGCCGCTGCGAGGACCTTCCCGAGGTCTCCCTCGATCTTTACCGCCGCCGCGTTTACTTCCACTTTGGCGCCGGCAGTCGTGAATACCTTCGCGATATTTTTGGCCCTTTTTTCAGCGTCGCCGGGTTTGTCTTCGGGCTTATTAGCATTTATGCTCGTCGAAAACATCCTTCCCATATACTTCTCATTGCTTTTTGCGACTTTGGGAATGAAATATGACGATCCCTTCGAAAGTCTGTTGAAGCTGTCGTCGGCGAACTGAAGGCCGTTTTTGCCGCCGAAGACCGGCGAAAATATCATAAACAGCACCGAAAGGAATGATATTGCGAAGACCGCTCCCATGCCAAATGTTTTCTTGTTTCGTACTATCATGTTATGCCTCCTCCTTTACCAGTACGGCGCTGACTTCTTCTTCGCCCCTGAGTTTGCCGATATTTACTATAAATTTGCCTATTACCCACATTGCGAAGAATGCCACGACTACCCAAAACACGATGTTGCCGACCGACTCTATCGTCTTGCAAACGTCTGCGGACATATTTACAACTTCAAGCTCAACGAGTTTCTTGGGCAGCGTCGCAGCCCTGTTTATGAAGCCGGCTATTATCGAGACCGCATAGAATCCTCTTATGTGTATGCCTTTTACGACTTTTGTCGTCAGAGCCCCGACCTGAATTCCGATGAGCGAGCCAAGGAGCATTCCCATTGCCAATGTATAAAATACATAGCCGTATATCGCATACTGGCCAACTGCGGCGAGCCCTGCCGTAAAGATTATCTGCAGAATGTCCGTCCCGACTGTGGTCATGGAGGAAACACCGAAGACGTATACGAACATCGGGAAGGTCACGAAGCCGCCACCGACGCCCATTATCGCAGCAAGGAGTCCTACGATTACGCCGCCCATCGCAACTATAACTCCTGAGATCTTTCTTCCGCCCGGGACGTAATCTTCGTCGAACCTGATTGAAGGCGGCATCTTGAAGCTCTGGACTTTGACGGCAAGTGGGGTCATGCCAGACGGTCCGCCGTGTGCGTCATGGGCGCCTTTGTCTGCGGTGCCTTTTCTGGACTTGAGAAAATCGGCGAGTGCATAAAAACCGAGAAAGCCCAGAAGTACGGCGTACACAAGGCTTATGAAGGCCTCGCTCAGAAGCGGGTCCCTGTCATACAACGATTTGTTGATATAGCCGCCTATAAATGTACCTCCGGCCGAGCCTACAAGAAACGCGATCGCAAGCTTGGTGGATACATTGCCGAGTTTCTTGTGCACCGCGGTGCCCATAATGGCCTTAGCGAAGATGTGGAAAAGATCGGTGCCTACCGCCAGTATGCCCTTTACGCCGGCTGCCATGAGTGCGGGTGTAATGATAAAACCGCCGCCCGCGCCTATGCAGCCCGTTATCAGACCCGCGCAAAGGCCGATCGCTATAGACACGAGGAATATGTTGGTTGAATAAAATGCCGGCGCATATGCGGTTTTGCTGCCTATCATGTCGCCTGCCTCAAGCAGTGAGACGACCAGTATGGGCACCAGTGTCGCCAAAAGGATCAGGAGTTTCCTGCGGTTTTTCAAAATGGACATCGATACCTCGTAGTCCCACCTGGCATGCTCTATGGATGCCATCTTTAAGAATTCAAAAACGCTTCGTCCAATGCTCATTGTAATAATCCTCCTTTAAATAAAATTTGTTTGATTTATGCCGTTTCAGGCAATCCGCCTGTCACGACGACCAGCGGACACTTTAGCCTCTTCCATTCTTCAGTAAGAGATTTTTCTCCGACGCTGCATTCGATATCCAGTTCGGGTGCTGAACCTACGACTACGAACAATACCTCCTTCCTTTTTCTGGTATAGTTCAGGATCGCTTTCTTCATGCACCCCGCTTCCCTGACGAGGGAGCAAACAATATCTTTCTTTCTTGCCTCGGATATAAAAGCCTCAACCAGCGGGTTAGTCGTGTTTGACTTCGTCAGATAAAGGATGTCGATGCCCGCCTGTATCCTTTCACTGAGATTCAGCGCATACTTCAATACATTGCGGTCAACCAGCCTTTCCGATACGGCAACCAGCACGGTATCCCTGCCCCTGAGAAATTCCCTCGCCTTTTCATGTTCACCGGATTCGGCGAAGGAGATTGCTGACATCAGGTCATCAAAACGGTCCGTGCTCATTGATTACCCTCCGGACGCAAAGGTTTGCGAGTCGGCAAATAAATTTCAGATGCCGTCCTGGTCCGTGTTGATACAGTCGGGACCGCGAGAAACTCCTTCGCAACCGCATACTCTCCGACTTCGCTGAAGGTTATTGCAACCATCGCTTCTTCCAGCCACTTTAATAACCTTGTCATCTCTGCACCTCCTTCTTGTATTGCTTCGCCATACGGCTATTCTGATTAACTGGGTTACAAAAGCCGTGCCAGAAAATATAGACCGTACAACTACCCGTGATGAAAGGAAATTATGAAAAAAAGAGAATTCACCTTGGTCGGGCTCTTTGTTGCACTATGCAACAAACTTCGGGGGCTGCGAAAGATTACCCCGGAAAAGGCCAGCTTGCTGGCTGTTGCATTAGAAAGAGCGGTATTGCAATTTGCAATAAAGGCTGGTACAATTCTTCATCATGAGGTTTGAAAGCAGCATCCAGAGTAAGGTCAGGTTAGGATTTTATGTCTGCTTCATTTTGATTATCGCCGTTTCCCTTCTCAACTATCTCAACCTGAGGCGGATAGAAAA
>JBAIXS010000206.1:0-3393 GCA_037916395.1 Candidatus Sulfobium mesophilum | reverse complement strand
GCCAGCCGGCAGCGGAGCAGTGCGAGGGCTGCACTTGGTTTACATCACAGGTCCGCGAGCTGTCCTATATTCATTCTCGCGACGTCACCTTTGCCGTGTTTTGCCAAGGTCCGTACGAAGAGAGCGTTCGGTACCGCAACTTCATGGGATGGGAAATGCCTTGGTACTCGGCCCATGACTCGCTAGACACCCTGCTGGTTGGACGCCGGGTGGGCATGTTTTACCTCGTTTGCTACCTGCGAAAAGGGTCCAAGGTCTTCGAGACTTACTGGACAACGAGGCGCGGCGTTGAGGCGATGGACAACAGCTACCGTTTGCTCGACCTGACCGTCTACGGGCGGCAGGAGGCGTGGGAGGACTCGCCGACCGGCTGGCCACAACGGGCGAAAGGTACGCATCCGTTCCGTGCCGGTGGCCCCGGGGCGGGCTCGACGCGGATCAGCCGTCCCATTGCCCAGTGGTCCCGCCTGAAGGCGGGGTATTCGGACGATCTGAGAACCGGCAGGAGATGAGCCTGTCCGCCCACACCAACGCTGGACAATGCGTAAGAATTTGTCTCAAATAGCCGCTATCTTAAAAGGGCATATTTTTATTGTATTCTGGTTCTTTCTCTTAATAATGATTCCCGTGAATTTTGATCCGACGTCTGCATGGGCAGGCCCTCCGTTTTTTACCGACGATCCCGAACCGGTTGAACTTAACCACTGGGAAGTCTATATTGCCTCTGCATACTCCCACAGTGTGGAAGGCACTCAGTGCACTGCCCCTCACGCCGAAGTCAATTTCGGCGCCTTGCCGGATACACAGCTCCATCTTATATTCCCGATGGCGTATTCACATCCTCATGAGCTTGGGAGACATTACGGCCTGGGGGACATAGAGCTCGGCGTAAAGTACCGTTTTATCCATGAAGACGAAAAGGGGTGGAGACCGCAGGTCGGCACTTTTCCAATTGTTGAACTGCCCACCGGCAACAGTGAAAAGGGCCTCGGTGAAGGGCATGTGAGGGCATTTTTCCCCGTCTGGTTCCAAAAGAGCTGGGGACCATGGACGACATACGGCGGAGGCGGATACTGGTATCATCCCGGCCAAGACAATAAGAACTTCTGGTTTGCCGGATGGCTTCTGCAACGGGAATTTTCAAAGATGTTGACGATTGGTGCAGAGGTCTTCAACTCTTCTCCCAAAGCTAAAGGTGAGAGTGACGAAACAGGGTTTAATGTCGGGGGACTCGTCAACTTGAGCGAAGAACACCATATCCTTTTTTCGGCAGGGCGCGATTTCAGGGGACCAAACACTCTTTTTGCATATCTTGCATTTCAGTGGACATTAGGTCCTAAGGAAGAGAAGAAAGCCGAGTAATACCGGACCTTCTACGTTTTCACCTTTTGTGAAAATTTTTCTGGAAACTTTCAGTCCTTTCTTTAACCCTGTCCACAACACGGCGGACATCAGGCAGGCATCATTTCCCAGTTGGATTCTTCTCATGGCATCTGCAGACGCCCTGCTTCTTGGAAGCTTTTATCTCCTCAAAGATTAGAGAACGGCCATTATTATTGATGACATCCTGCTCTATATCGGCTTCTGAATAGCCAAAGCAATAGCAAATCAGCCTGTTCATTCTCGAACACCATCCTTAATGTCCAACCTTAATAGCTATGAAGACCACTACACCTGTAATGATAAAGGTCGGTATAAGAAAAGTAATAAGCATCGCCCATGCGCCTTTTTTGTTGCCCAGGTTGAAAGTCCAGCCAAGCAGAGGATTTCTTTTTGGCACTATCCAGCGGGTATCACGCTTGGAAAAGTAAAATCCCGGCGATGTCCAGTTGTCAGGATTCTCCCACTCTTTCTTATTAATCTCGTTAATGTCAGCCATGTTTGATCTTCAGCAACAAAATCATGATCGCCAGAATTAAGGTAACTACATTGGTAATAATTATGGGCAATGAGTTCAATTCGATGCCGTAGACGACCCACAATGACAGTCCGACAGTGAAGGCACAATACGTGCCTAAAGAAATGTCTCTGGTAGATTTTGATTTCCACGCTTTGACGACTTGGGGGAGCAATGAAAGCGTAGTCAAAGCGCCTGCCGTCAAGCCTATAATAGTTGGGGTCTCCACCTAATCAATCTTCCCCATGACCTGAACCACCACTTTCCTGTTCCTTGGCCGGTTATCAAAGTCTATGAAAACTATCTGCTGCCAGGTGCCCAGTTGCATCTCTCCTGCAATGATAGGAATCGTCAGGCTGGGCTTCATCAAGGCTGCCCTTACGTGGGAAAATCCATTGCCATCATGCCAGGCTTTGTCATGTTCATACGGAACACCGGAAGGTGCTATCTTCTCTAATGCTTTCTTAAGGTCCTGAATCACGCCGGGTTCAAATTCTATTGTTGTTATGGTGCCTGTCGAGCCCTGGCAAAAGACAGTAACGAGACCGTCCTGCACTTTTGATGTATCCAGAATCTCTGCCACAGCATTCGTAATATCTTTGGTATCGCCAAATCCCCTGGTTGCGAGAGATATGTTATTTGAATAATAAATTACATTGTTCATTTTGGATAATTATAATGCTTTCTGGCCGGACAAATCTTGCGCATAACGACGCTTTCCAAAATTATCACGCCCAAAATTCCCTTCCCCGTAAATGAATACGGGCGCGAAGTGCCGAGCTTTGTTTTTGCTTTGACTGTTATGTTGAGTTCCCCGTTATGTGAAGTAAACGGCGCGGGACGCAGGAAGAGTGATAGTTTCCAGCCAATTCACTTCACATAACGGCAAGTTCTTACATAGATTCAAGCCAGCGTATGATGTCATTGTTTCGCTTGATCAAGTGCCTTAGGTCGGCCATCTTGCACGGGGGTGCGCAAGAGGAAAGCGCCCTACGTTTCATCTCAAGATCGATTTCGACATAAGCATGAGTTGTATCGAGCTTGACGTGGCCAAGCCAGTTTTTTATTACAGTAAGATCGACTCCTGACTGGAGTAAATGCATTGCAGTTGTGTGACGGAATGTATGTGGGCTGATTTTTTTCTGTGCGAGGCTGGGACAGTGAGGAATGGCTGCTGCAATCCTCGTCTGAATGATGTAGCGTATGCCGAATCGTGTTAATGGATAGCCGTTAGAGTTCAGGAATACATTATCTCTCTGACTCTTGGAAGATTCGCGATCTGCGATGTATGTTTTCAATAACGCCACCGTTTCCGACCAGAGCGGTACTTGCCTGACCTTGCGACCCTTTCCCGTGATAGTAGCCAGTGGCGGCGTTTCAAAATGTATATTTTCGAGGCGAAGATCACAAACCTCTTGGGCGCGAGCTCCCGTATTATAGAGGAAGTTTAATAAGGCATAGTCCCGTCTGCCAGTTGTCTCGGTCCGGTCAATGCA
>JBAIXS010000205.1:0-6053 GCA_037916395.1 Candidatus Sulfobium mesophilum | reverse complement strand
GACGGCCTGTCTTAACGCTATTGCCGGAGGGGTCAATAAGACGCACATCGTTGACGGCAGGGTGCCACACTGTCTTTTGCTCGAGATATTTACGAAAGAAGGCATAGGCACGGAGATACTTGCCTAGAGCATATGAAAAAATGTTGCAAGTCTGAAGCGTCGTGAGCAAACTGCCGGCAGAGATAAGACGAAACATAGCATTCTCGCTCATTCTCGTCCCGAAGGTTTTCGGGACCCCGGGGCTTCTGCCTCTTTATGTCCGGGAGACGCAGCATAGGAATATCGGCAAAAGAAACAGCTCCAATACTGTGCCTCGTCTTATTATGGCACTGAAGAATTGTTTATTGATATCGACAAATAACTTGTGCTTGATGAAGGAAATGTAATATGACAGCGGCCATTTATATAATCCTCGGAGTGATCGCCGGCGGATTTGTCGTTTATATCATCGTCTCTTCGCGGCTCAAAGAATTCTATTCAAAGCAGATCGCTGAAGAGCAGATGAGGAACTCCGAGCAAAGAAATGAACTTGAGGCCAGGGCCAAAAGCGCGGAGGCGGTGAACACCGAGTTGAGGCAGCAGGTGGCGGATAAAGACGCCGAATTGGTGCGTATAAGACAAGACTTAACGGATGAGAAGCAGGCAAGGGCTTCAATGGATGCTCGATATGAGGAGGCAGAAAAAAATCTTCGCACGATTGAGGAATGGATTACGGATAAATTGGGATCTATTTCCTTGGATGCACTGTCCAAGAACTCCGCAGAATTTCTTAAGCTTGCGGAGGAAAAGCTGAAAACACAGGCCGTCGAGGGTAAAAAGGAGCTTGAAGGGAAAAAAGCGCTGATTGATCTGAGCATCGAGACCATAGGAAAGACGCTTGTGGAAATGCAGCAGAAATTGGCTGACGTCGAGAAGGGAAGTGTTAAGATTTCCACTTTGGTGGAGCATCACGCCGATGTAACGGCCAAATTGAAGGACACAACTGAACATCTCAAGCATGCCCTCGCGAGCTCAAAAAAAAGGGGGGAATGGGGAGAACGGATGGCAGAAGATATTCTGCGGCTGGTCGGGCTGGTGGAGGGTTTAAACTATATCAAACAAAAAACGCTTGAAGGCTCAACCGGACGACCTGATTACACATTCCTTCTTCCAAACAGCTTAAAGATCAACATGGACGTTAAATTCCCGCTTGAAAATTATCAGAATTATCTCGACGCCCAGAGTGAGCATGACAGGAGAAGATTTAAGGAGGAATTGTTAAGAAATACAAAGTTAATGATTAAACAGGTTACAAACCGTGCGTATATAAATGCTGAAGACAATACGGTTGACTATGTCATCGTCTTTATTCCGAACGAACAGGTCTATAGCTTTATTAACGAGGCTGATCCGACGATCATGGACGAGGCGCTGAAGCAGAAGGTGATACTGTGTTCGCCTTTTACCCTCTATGCCGTGCTTGCCGTCATAAGACAGGCAGTAGCGAACTTCAACCTTGAACGGACGGCTTCTGAAATTTTGAAGCTTCTGGGAGAGTTTTCAAAACAGTGGGGGCTGTACAGGGAGAAGTTTGAGTCGATGGGCAGGAAGCTTGATGATGCCAAAAAAGAATACGACAATCTCACTACTACCAGAAGCAATATGCTCGAAAGGCCTCTCAGAAAAATCGAGGATTTAAGAAAGCAAAAGGCGATCGAGATTGACGATGGGGCTAAGATTGATGAAACATAGCCCCGGTAAAAAGAACTAGCATCCCACATGAAAAAAAACCGGAAGTCTTCCCTGCGGCGCTTTCTTATATTCTGCTTTGTCGGCCTCGCCGCTCTTATCGCTTCGCAGTTCGTCTATCCGGATGTGTCCGTCCTTAAGAAGGTGAACCCCAAGAAGACGGCGATGATGGAGTACCGCGAGGCAGAATGGAGAAAGGAAGGGAAGAAGTACAAGGTCGACCAAAGATGGGTTCCGCTGCGGTCAGTGTCGCCTTACCTCGTGAAGGCGGTACTCATAGGCGAGGACGACAAGTTCTGGAAGCATGAGGGCTTCGATTATGAAGCGATGCAAAAGGCGATCGAAAAGGATATAAAGGAGCAGAAGTTCAAACTCGGCGGCTCCACGATAAGCCAGCAGCTTGCAAAAAACCTCTACCTTTCGCCGTCAAAAAATCCCGTCAGAAAAATCAGGGAGGCGATAATCACCTGGAGGATGGAAAAGACGCTTTCAAAAAAAAGAATACTTGAACTTTATCTGAATGTCGCGGAGTGGGGAGACAGAGGGATATTCGGAATCGAATCTGCGTCGAGGCATTACTACGGAAAACCGGCTTCCGCACTCGGGCCCGAAGAGGCTGTGAGACTGGCGGCTGTACTGCCGAATCCGAGAAAGTTCAATCCCCGGGGCGACCAGCGCTATGTGGTGAACCGGTCGAATCTGATTTATAAAATAATGGTGAGAAGGGGTATCGTGGTGCCGGAGTACGAAGAGGTGGAGGATAACACGGAACCGGCAGGCCCGCCGCAGGAGCAGCAGTCCCCGCCGCCTATTGAGGGGTTAAAGCCGTCCGAGTGACAGCTCGCAGGTGTTCGTGTTGTTGAGTTGTTTCTGTTCTATATCGATGTTTACGACCTAAGCTTGCGCGGAAGCGTTTTCTCTCAGATCATAAATTCAGTCTGAGTCTGTATCCCACACCCGGTTCATTTATCAAAAGTCTGGGCCGGGCAGGATCAGTCTCGATTTTCTTTCGAAGCTGAGCCATATAGACGTGCAGATATTGCTGCTGGTCCGCATAAACCGGACCCCAGACTTCTTTAAGAAGCAGAGTATGAGTCACAACCTTTCCGGCGTGTCTGATAAGCGTAGATAAAAGGCGGTATTCTATAGGCGTAAGATGAATTTCTTCATCCTTAATGAAAACCTGTCTGGCTGCCAGATCGACCTTCAGGTCATCCACAACGAATAAAGGATCTTTCTGCCCGGCCGTTTGTAAGGTCCTGTGGCGCAGGGCGACCCTTATCCTGGCAAGAAGTTCGCCGGCTCCAAAGGGCTTTGTCAGATAATCATCTGCTCCTGCATCGAGCGCATTGACCTTATCCATTTCCTGTTCTCTTGCTGAAATGACGATAATAGGGCCATCACTCCACTGTCTGAGAGCTTTAGTGATCTCGATTCCGTCCATATCGGGCAGACCGAGGTCCAGCAATACAATGTCGGGATTGCGGGTTGTGGCCTGCATAAGCCCTTCCTGCCCTGTAGCGGCCTCTATGAACCGATATCCGTTGCTTTGGATAGTGACACGCAGAAAGCGCCGCATCTGGGGTTCGTCTTCGATTAGCAGGATTAATTCCTTATCCTGAGTCATAAGGTCATCATGTCCCGATCGGCTGCTCCGGCAAGGCCGGCTGCTCGGTGATTGGAATTGAGAAACGGAATACCGCACCCCCTCCGTCGCGGTTTTCCGCCCAGATCCGGCCGCCGTGTGCCTCAATAATCGCCCGGCAGATCGTCAGCCCAAGGCCGATTCCTCCTCCCGTGGCGGAGCCGCGCACAAATTTTTCGAATATCCTTTCCTCTTCTCCCGGGAGGATACCTGGGCCCCTGTCTGCTATTTCAAAGACGACCTCTTTGCCCTGTAAAGATGCAGAAACGTCTATCGGTGTTTCAGGTGGGGTATACTTTATGGCGTTGTCTATTAGGTTCATAAGCACTTGTTCGATGAGCAGGGGATCGAAAGATATCATGGGCAGGTCCTCCGGCAGAGCAGTCTTTACGGGCCTGTCCCTGAGTTTTTCCGAGAGACGGTTCAGAGCAGCAACAACGATTTCCTCCACCGGTTGCCATTCTTTTTTCACTTTTATAGCCCCGGCCTCAAGACGCGTCATATCCAGAACGTTTCGGATGATCTGATTCAGATGCTCCGCTTCCTCATAAATGGTCATCAACAGATCCTGCCGCTCGGATGTTTCAAACGTTACATCCTTCTGTAGAAGTGTCGATGCGGCCCCTGTAATCGCAGCCAAAGGGGTCCGCAGGTCGTGAGAAACCGAACTAAGGAGAGTGTTTCGAAGTGTTTCTGTCTCAGCCTTGAGAAGTGCCTCTTGGGCTTCCAGCCCCAAAAGGGCCCGGTCGATTGCCATTGCGATCTGGTTTGCAAAGCTTTCGAGGCCATGGACCTGTTCCTGATCGAAGAAGCTGCCGGAATGAAGCGGCATCACACCCATCACCCCAACGGTCCTTGCTGCAGCAACAAGAGGCAGATATAACGCTTTCGCACCGGAAAGTGTGTCGGTCCCCAGCCCGGCCCTTTGCCCGTGATTGAAGGTCCACTGGGCCACGCTAAGTTCCTTTTGATCGAGGGCGAACGTTATCGGCCCGGTGACGGACACCTCCAGGGCGCCTCTTTCGTCGGGTGTAAGAACAACCACATGGCTCGAAAAAACCTCCCCTATGTGCTTTATTGCAATGGCGCTGAGTTTATCTATGCCGCGTTCGTGGACGAGTTTACGGCTCAGGCTGTAAAGTGCCGCCGTCCTTCGTTCGCGCTGTCTGGCGGTGTTTGCCTGATTCTGTATCTTCATCGCGAGCCTGCTGATTATCATGGCAACAGAGAACATGACTATAAATGTAATGACATAACCCGGAGAATTGACATAAAACGTATACCTCGGCGGTACGAAGAAGAAATCAAAGGCGAGCACGCTAAGAAGTGCCGCAACAAAGACGGGTACCTTACCTGCACGGATGGCTACAAATACAGCGCCCAGAAGATAGACCATCGCCAGGTCGGAGACGGGCACATAAGGAGACATTAAAGCTGCAATGCCGGTAACTATGCCGACAGTCACAACGCTGAGAATCCACTCTTGCTCCTTAGGTTTCCGTCTCCCCAGCTTGGGAACAGGACGCGGGGGCGCTTCTCCTGTGTCGCCCGTTATTACATATACGTCGATTTCTCCGCTGCCCCTTACCACGTCATCAAGCATTGAGCCAAACAGTTTATCTTTCCATCTCGGATGTGTAGGTTTTCCGACTATGATTTTTGTGACGTTCCGCTCCCGTGAATAGGTGAGTATTTCTTCGCTGGCCTTGCTGCCTGAGAGGGTAACTGTTTCGGCTCCCAGGCTTTCGGCCAGACGCATGTGTTCGGCGAGCTGTCTAAGGTCGCTCTCTGAAGGCTTTACCTTGTGCGGGGCCTCTACGTATGCGGCAATCCATTCGCCCCTGAGGCCATCCGCCATCCTTTTTGCTGCCCGAATCAGCCGGATAGACCGTGGGTTCGGACCGACACAGACAAGGATGCGTTCTGCAACCGGCCATACCTCCTTAACCCCTTTAACCACGCGATAGCTCTGCATCTGCTCATCGACGCGTTCGGCCGTGCGGCGGAGGGCCAATTCTCTAAGCGCAAGGAGGTTCCCTTTTCTGAAGAAATTTTCACGTGCCTCTGCCGCCAATTCCCTGACATAGACCTTGCCCTCCTTAAGCCGCTGAAGCAGATCGTCAGGAGGGAGGTCTACGAGTTCTATTTCATCCGCCCTGTCCAGAAGAAAATCCGGGACGGTCTCGCGGACGCTGACACCGGTAATCTGATTAACCACATCGTTGAGGCTTTCGAGGTGCTGCACGTTCATCGTGGTGTAAACATTGATCCCGGAGCCCAGCAGTTCGTATACATCCTGCCATCTTTTCTTGTGGCGGGAACCCGGCGCGTTAGTATGGGCAAGTTCATCCACAAGCATGATAAAGGGCTTGCGCTTAAGGGCTGCGTCGATGTCGAATTCGGATAAGGTGGTGCCTCGATATTCTATCTTGAGGCGAGGGAGGATTTCGAGTCCCTCAAGGAGGGCCTCTGTCTCCTTCCGCTTGTGCGTCTCTACAAGCCCGACCATGACGTCGATCCCCTCTGAAAGCTTCTGCCTCGCGGCCTCGAGCATAGCATAGGTCTTACCCACGCCTGGGGCCGCACCGAAGAAGATCTTTAGCTGCCCCTCCCGGCCTCGTTCGGCCTCCTGCCGTATCCGACTCAGGAGCAAATCAGGATCGGGTCTGCGTTCTTCCAT
>JBAIXS010000204.1:0-10237 GCA_037916395.1 Candidatus Sulfobium mesophilum | reverse complement strand
CGTCCGTTTCCTATTCGGCCGAGCGGGAGATGCGGCCTGATGTGACCGTGCACATACCGGTCTTTGACCAGGAGCATTTCGGACATCCTATCGATGAAAGGATCACTAAGGCGGTCTCGATAGCGGGCATGATTCTCGAGCAGGCGGGCGTGCAGAAGAGACACTGGCACAACGAGGGAAGCCACTGAATCAGATATCTTTAATTTCTGTGTTATATTCCCCTGATCGAAAATAATTAACTGCACCCTGAGTTAAACCGCAGCTTGCCAATGAATCCGCTTTGAGTCTCAATCAAAAAGACTGCCCTTAATGATCTTCGGAATCACAGGAGCTATACTTACCTGCACGTTCCACTTCTGTCCAAACTCATCAGGGTGAATTGGCATGTACTGCACTGCCAGAGTCAATTTTATGGGAAGCCCCCCTAATTTCTCTACTTTGCTGACGCCTATACCTAAGGGAACCGTCCAAACATTGCCTGAACTGGCCTTCCAGTTGGCCAGTATATTGCCGGAATAATTTATGCTCCAACCATCTTTCAAAAAATATGAAGCAATGGGCTGGAGGTTCATATGGTTAGTGTCCCGCCTGCTGCTATCTCCGGCGAAAGAAGTCCAGTTCTGGACGAAGGCAGCGAGGATCCATTTCTTTGAGAGATATCCCACGATGCCTGAAGGCCCTACCTGCCACTTTCCCTCGCCGGTAGAATCGGATGCAGCTGTAGGAAAGATAAAGGTCGGCCCAAATCCAAGCAGCCAGTTTCCGGCAATCGATGATGCCGGCGAAAGATTCTCCATCCAAATCGTATCTCCCAATGCCGTGGTGTGATTGATCTCTGTCCGCAGTTGATGGGTAACTGGATCTTGGGTCACTGACTGATATGGTGTTGAGTTAAAGAGAGTTATCACCGGTCTTGTGATGAGATTCCAGTCCCTCGTCAACGACACCGGCATTACCGGCTGGAAATTCAGGTTAGAGTTCCATTCGTCCTTAAAGCCTGGAACAGTCCTCACTACATAATTGTTCTGCTGGAAGGCAATAGACCAGATCTCACTAACGGGATTCGTGAGCTTTTTGTTAACTTCCGTCAGTGTCTCACTCCCTTCCTCGCTTCCTGAAAGCCCCTTCGCTTCCGAGGCAGCCGCCGACCGAACAGGAACCATTACAAGAACTGCTATGATGTACAGCATTAAAATAATCAGCTTTCTGCTCTTCATTGGCAACCCTCCTATTAGATTACTTCATCACATATCATATAACGTTCACGGATTAACTCAAGAAAGGCTGGATAACATTCCTCGTCTTTTTTATTGTTTACGCGCTGTAATCTTTATTAGTCTTCTGACTTTGGCGTAAGATTCCAGCAGAAAGTAAAAACCTCGGAGATGAAGTCGCTAACTTCTTTCACCTCCCACTTATCTGACTGGAGATGCGACTTTCTTTGCAACGAAGCAGTGATAGAAGCAATATATAATTATGGCTTATAAGAAGACTAAAGGCTGTATTGCGCTCATATACTTAGAACCGGGACTGGCACTTCGCAGATAATGGCATAGCCGTGGGTTCGCAGGTGTAAGCCATAAGGGCGGCATCCTGTAACAAGCAAGTCTGCATTCGTATGTTTCACAGCCTGGCTCAACACCATAGGAACGTCACCACTTCCGATAAAAACATCTGACCGGATGCCCATGGCGTGCTGGAGTTCAGTGATTTGTTTAGACGCAGAACAGACAAGCTCATCCTGCAACTCTCGCTTTACATAGTTGCCACCAGGTCCCCATAACTCCATACTTGGGGTTACGTGAGCGAGTGTGAGACGGGCGCCGAATCTGCCTGCGATTTGCATGGCCCACAACACAGCCTTGCGATTACGCTCGGTAAAATCGACAGCGCATAGGACATGACGGATATCAAACTCCGATACCGGCAATTCTTCCACATGGGCGTCGGTCCAAACCGGACATTCGCTCCAATTTAATACTTTTGTTGTTACAGAGCCCATCAGAAACTGAGAAAATGTGGTGCCATGCGACGGCATCATAATCAGGTCGACTTCCTCCTCCCTGGCTGTCTGCACAATTAAGGGAGCCACCCGGCCTTCCGCCAATACACGTTTTATATTGAGGTCCGCAATACTCGCCATGAAGGACCGGCCCGCTTTGTTCTCAGCCCCCCTAATGATCTCGGCGAGCAAATCCCACTTGCTGAGTTTCGAACTATCCCGTGGTACACCGGCTTGATGACTGAGGGCTGTCACGACATGCAGCATTACGATTTCAGAATGGAAATAATGGGCCAATTTTGCAGCCTGAAGAGCCACACGCAACGAGCTGTTCGGGAAATCAACAGGAAGAAGAATTCTTTTTATATGCAGTCGCTCCGCCACACTCCGTCCCTTTGCGAGTTCTTCAATAATTCTATCAAGAGCATAACGCCAGTGCAAAGATAAAAAATGATTGGTATACCTGTCTCCACATTGTGTTTATCCATCAATTAAAATGATACAAAAAAGGCTAGCCGGCCCAGAACTGCCTCCTGCTCTTAGCTGCAGGGAGATATTATCAAAGTAATCCTCACTTCGTCCCGAAACATGCCCCGAGATATCCTTCCTGAAGTCGGCAGAAGTTTCGCCTTTTCATAACTAAGGAATTCCCTCCAGGTCCTCATAACAGGCTTAGAGCGAAGGCGTTACTTTCTAATAATAACAGTCACGTAGGACAAATTAAAGTCACCGCACTGGTGCAAGTACAAATGGAATGAAGATTGATGTCAGGACTGTTCTGCGTTATTCTTCCTGATCTTTTTAACCACTTTTGCAAAGACGCCTAGAATGCTTTTCTCTCTCGGCGCAAAATCAACGCTCTCTATATCTGACATTTCTTGACCTCTCTTTACAGCAAGAGATGTCGATTTAGACATAGATAATACCTGGCTCGGATAAACACTTCTATGCCCGGTCATCAGGAAACTTATAACGCAGGCAACGGCGGCATAGGGAGCAACCAATGGACCGAAGATTTCCACAGCCATAATGCTTGCCGAGATAGGGGTATTAGCAGCTCCAGCAAGAAGGCTAACCATGCCGATGGCTGCAAAAACTGCTGGGTCTAGGCCGAATATTTGGCCAAAGATATTGCCCGCCGTCGCCCCGATAAAGAAAATGGGCGTCACAATACCTCCGCTGCCGCCGAAGTTCAAGGTGATGGAGGTAAAGAGCATCTTCATCGCAGAGGCCGTCCAGGGAATCCGATCACCTTCAAGGGCACTCTCGATTGTGTCCAGCCCCAGACCCAAATAACGGGTCGAAACCAGCAAAGCCAAGCCTGCGAGGACAACTCCACCCAGGACGCCTTTATAGGGCATAGGTGCCTTTATCTTATGACTTATATCTTTAAGGAAATTCAACAACTCGATAAATAACAGGGAGGAGAGGCCGAAAAACAATCCTCCAAAACATACCTTGATGAAAAAAAAGCTGCTGAAGACAGGCACAAAATTCAGGGTGTGATGAAAATAGGTGATGCCCAGGGAAGACGAAACATGGTACCCGACGATTCCGGCGACGAACGAAGGAAGAAGCACGTCATAGAGAAGGCCTCCAACGAACAGCACTTCCACTCCGAAGATTGCGCCCGCTATGGGAGTGCCAAATACGCTGGCAAACCCGGCGCTGATGCCGCATATGACTAATCTCCTGCGGTCCTTGTCGTCAAATCTGAGCAAATCCGACATGGTGGAAGAGAGTCCCGCTCCTATCTGCGCACAGGGACCTTCTTTACCTGCCGACCCTCCGAGAGCAATCGTTATGATCGTCGCAAGCAATTTGACAGGGACCACCAGGGGGTTTATTTTCCCCGAGCGTTTGTGAACGGCTTCTATCACCTTTTCGGTTCCGTGACCTTCGGCCTCCGGGGCGAGATATTTGATAATTATGACACTCAAAAACATTGCGAATGGAAGGAGAACAAAATAGTACTTATACCCTTTGGCAAAATCCACACTTAGCCCGAGCAACTTAAGAAATATTGATGTTGAAAAGCCCACGATAATGCCCGCAATGGAAGCAAGAAAAATCCATTTGCTGATACTAATAAACAGAACAGAACTTTCGAGTACTTTTTTCTTCATTTGCAATAGTGACTCTTGTAAAAATAACGTCGGTGCTGCATGATGATCACTTCATGGCTTCCCTTTTTTTGACCGCCAAGTCCCATTGACTGAGACGCTTGCGCCTTTCATCATAACAAAATAATATTACTATAATATCACTGAATTGAATCCCAGTTCCTCGTGACTTCGACAGCAACGAACTCGGTCTGTTGCTAAACCCGAAGAGGATGAAGGCTACGCTGGGCCGCCGGAATTAGTCACCCTTGTCAAAGGCGGGGATAGCTCGCTCCAATAGAAACGCTTCGAGACAAAGGTTTTTTGCCTAGAAACTCTAAGCTGAGTTTTTCATCTCCTCCGGTTGTTATTGTCTTCTTCCTCCTACATCACACTGTCACTTTTTGTTAGGAGCACAATGTTTCTCCTGCAATTAAACATCCCTGATGTTGTTACTGCGTGTGAAATAGCACCTCCAAAAGTCATAAAATTATTCCTCTTTAGAAATGAAAATTTCGAGAATAACACATCTGTGCCATCTCTAAAATCCGCGATTCATACCGCCATGGCGACCTTTTCTTTGCGTGCCGTCCCGGTCAGACTTTTTATCCTCCTGCTCGCGAAGTATCTCATATCCCGTCATCTGCTCCTTTGTCAGAATTCTACCTATTTGCATATCCGTAGCCCATTGAAGTTGCTGTATATCGCTTTTCTGGCCGCCATTATTTAAAAGCTCCCTTTGCTTTTTAAAGTTATCTTCAATGATAGGCCGAATTTTTGTCTCTTGCTCGTCGGTCAATTTGAGTCGTTCCTTCATTTGGGCGACTACCTGCTCCGGTGAAATACTTGTATTTCCAAATGCCTGCGCAGTTGAAGAAAAGGGTTGAAGCGTAAACATTGCAAAAAGAAACACGTATATCGCCATAGCCACATATTTCAACAAATTCCTGTTTGCTATGACCCCCATGACAAACCGAAGGATGGTCAACACAATTTCATAAATAGGATCACCTCGCATAAATACCTCCCTTGAATTTCGGTCATGTCTTTGCATCATGACCTTTTTCGTCAAGACGCAAGAGAAGCAGGATAAAGTTATAACAGACAAGCGGCAAACTGATATGGCCGCGCTTACTATTTCGGCGGAGCAGGAGAGGGAACAGAGTACGGTTGCGAATCCTGAGGTGCTGAACTTAAGTCTGGCGGAGGAGGCGGTGGAACGACTCTCCTAACGCGACGGGTAGTCGTGCCCGGAATCTGGTTCCCTTTAGCGTACATACACTGCATATAGGCTATATCGTAACGACGCTGCGTTTCATAGTAGGACCCAGATGAGTAGCCGGTGCCCGCAGCGCTACCGAGAAGCAGCCCGCTGCCTGCGCCTATAGCCGCACCTGCGCCCATATTTCCTGAGGCGCTACCAATGGCAGCACCGGCAGCGGCTCCCAAAGCAGTTCCTATGGCGGCACTCGACACCGCGGACTTCTGAGCGGCCTCCTGACCGGTCACTCCGCCCACTTGAGCATTTGCGAACTGTTTACAGACGGCATCGTCGGCCTGGAATTGCTCAAAGGACTTTCCGGCCGGCGGCAATACCATCACGCTTGGACCTGCAGGGAGAGTTGCGCATCCGCTTACCACCAGAAGCATAATAATTAAAAAAATGCCTCGTCTGCTCTTCATCATTTATTTACTCACTTTCATCCGCTGGGGCCGGCGGGGGAATAACCCGCAGCCAGCCACTAGGACAGCGTTTAATATAAGGGTAGTAATTCTTGGCATCCGGGCAGAAATACCAGTAGACCTGCTCCTCTTCTTGTGGTGCCGGCTCAATATACTGCGAAGGCTGCTGCTGGATGACGGCAGGCGCCGTATAGTATGGATAATTCGGATAATATGAATAGTAGGGTGGACCCCACCACCATGGGCCTCCCCATCCTGGACCGACCCATACACCCCAGCCGAAACCATGCCCACCGTGCCAGTGGCCATCGGCATAAACGGGTAAAACACTCAAAAGCAGCAAGGCGAAAACTGCCAGCAAAATGTAAGTACCTCTTTTCATCTCCATTAACCTTATATATGCGCATTATTGAGTTACTTCAAACTATCTCAACGAATCTACAGCTTCTTTGAGGGTGAGATCTTTGCCGAACTATCACTATTTCCTTTCCCTTTTATCGCTAGGCGGCAACATTCCCTTTCCGCCGTGCATGCATCCGCCATGCCCCCTGAAATGCTTTCTCAAGTTTGCTTTGAGTTTCTCCCTCTGTTCAGGTGTCAGCTTTGCTTTGATCTCCTCCATAGATTTTATGCGGGACATGTGGAGATCTGTCTTTAAAGATTCCATCTGTTTAAGTTTGGCCTCAACAGCACCCATATCAACCGAATCTTTATCAAGAATCTCTCGAAGTTCTATCCTCGCAATCCGGATTTCCGCAATTTTTCTTATCGCATCTTTTTTCGCTGCGGTCCTTATGCCCCTTATGGCAACCTTTTGATTTTCGTCGAGACCCAGATCGGCCAGTGCCTTCCATATGCGATGCCCAGCACCCATCATCCCGGCCTCGCTATGCCTCATATGTCCCGCCATAGGCCCGCCTTCCTCACACCTCACCTTCTCACCCTTGAAGCCGCCTCTTTTCTCTGCATGCGCTGCGCCTAGCACAAAAACCATCAACGATAAAACCACAAACGCTCCAACCACAACTTTTTTCATAACAACCTCCTATTTTTTTCGGAGCATTCATAACAAGCTCATGCCCTGTGAGTTGCTGTTAAGCTCCTTTTAGTGTTCAAGACGAGTCCGGCGAATCAATGGTTACAAAAAGGCAGGATTGTCGCAACAGGTGATTTATTTTGAAAGGTGGTGTAACTTCTTCAGGGAGAAGGCAGTTGCAGAGCAGTATCCAAATAAACGGTTTTGACAAGGGATAAGATATCTATTTGTTATGTTTTGAAAAAAGCCGTGCCAAATAATGGTTATGATAAAGCAGGAAAGTCGGTTTGGCAGATTTCTGCGAAGCTGACTCACTTTTTACTCATTCTCATGCCTCTTTCTTCGTTCCGCCAGAATCTGGTCATATTTCTCCCGCTGCTCAGGGCGGAGAACCTCACGTATTTTGGCTTGGGACCTTGCCAGCACCTCCTCGACCTCCGGTCTGATCTTCCTGCGAACAGACTTCATTTCGGCATGCGTCTCCTTTGCTATAGTACGGATCTGCTCCAGTTGGGCGGCGTCAAGGTTAAGCTTGCTATTTAACCTTTGCACCATGACTTCCCTCA
The DNA here is from genome assembly GCA_037916395.1 of Candidatus Sulfobium mesophilum. Classification (GTDB taxonomy): domain Bacteria; phylum Nitrospirota; class Thermodesulfovibrionia; order Thermodesulfovibrionales; family UBA6898; genus Sulfobium; species Sulfobium mesophilum_A. The sequence continues at coordinate 2,848 of JBAIXS010000204.1, read as the reverse complement.
TTGCCCTAGGCTCATCCCTGATTATATTTTCCATTTTCTGCCAGTATATCTTGTAAGTAAGAGTAGCACCTGACAATGCACCGAGACCGAATATCAGGATTACACTAATAATTGTCTTCCATTGCTTCATCTCATTCACCCGCCAGGTATGAAACAACCACTGCATCTTCATAGCTGCTTCCTGCCTCTGCAATTAAAACGGAAGAATGGGACGGCCTGAGAGAGGAAATCCAGACCGTCAGGCATATTGCAACCAGTGCAAAAAATGGCATCAACCTCCAGGCCCAAAAGAGGAACGACCTGTTCTCGGTGCGATTCGCACGTATCCTGGCAAGGACCCTCGTTTCAAAGCCATATTCGCTGCCCTTGTCATAAAGTTCCGCTTTCCGGGCAGCAGTAAACAGTTTATCGAGGTTATCGTCTTTTGGCTCAGCCTTCATCCATATCCTCCAATATTTCTTTGAGTTTTTTTCTCGCCCTGAAGGCCCGTACTTTCACCTTAGCCTCAGTCCAGCCCGTCAGATCAGATATTTCACGCACTGATTTTTCCTCCAGATTAAGCAATGTAATCACAAGCCTGTCTTCCGGAGTTAGTCTTCCCAGAGCACGTCTTAACAAGTGCCAGGCATCCCTGCTCCGTCTGTCCTGGCTATCCGGGCTGCTTAACGAAAATTCAACAGATTCAAACGGCACTGTATCGGCATCCCGTTTCCTTTTCCGAAGCATGTCATAGCAGGCATTGACAGCCAGCTTTGACAGCCAGTGCTCAAAGGGGGCATCCCCCCGGTATTTATTTAATCCCTGGTAAACTTTCACAAATATCTCCTGACTTACATCGTCGAGTTCATCATTATCCCTGGCAAACTTTGCGACAATAGAAAAAATTTTTCTCTTATGTCGTCTGATCAGTTCGGCAAATGCGTCATCATCACCCGAAAGAACAGCTTTAATAAGACGTTCGTCAGTAGATGTATCGTCAGCCTCAGTCATCTCACCCCAATTCGCCGCTTCTGTATTTTGGTTCAAAAACCCGGACAAAAAAAGCTCTGTCATACCCCCTATTATGTCATATTGCACTTTTTGGAGGTGCCAGTTGCGCTCTAAAGTTATTAAGCAATGCATTTTGTCACACCATCTCAGAGTCCTGCTTTAACAGTAGACGACTAAGAAAGGAACGCGGTTACCAGATTAATACCATGACAAGTAATTAGTGGGGGGGCGTTAACACTCAAACTCGTTATTTAATAGAGGAGTTGATTGGAACCGAATCGATGAAAGTTAAGTGACTATCTTAAGCAGCCAACACCCAGCGCCACATATTGCGGGTGCCTGATGACAGAGTAAAGGCCCTTCAAGGCAGTGCCTTTCTTGAGGAACTTGTTTGCTTAAACTTGTAATGCGCAGACGAAAAATATCCCCATGCCGAGAACAAACAAAACCGATCCCATAACGCGAATGAACTTCAGAAAATCGTTAGGAGGAACAACCATGTGAGGAAGGAAAAAGGCGCTGAGCCACTTTGTTGCAGGGTATGCCGCCAATCCGAGGAGAAAGGGATTGAAAACGGAATAGAAGAACCCCGCGAAAGGACTGATCATAATCATGATCTCAAGCCCTATTATGAAATAAAGCACTATAGCACTATTGCCGAGTGCTCTCTTCTTATTCATATGACCTCTATTACCGCTTCGGCAGGCGGAGCACCATGCCTTCACCGAGAGTAATGTTGTCGATGTGACCAGCGGCCTTGCTTGTTTTTGATATGAGATGGATATGGATTACATTCTGAGCGTCAGTCCCTTCCATGAACTTTGGTTTGTCGGAGGGAAGGAAGATACCGGCGTGATGCTCAGCATAAAAACCGATTATGTCAACGGGTTCGTTCTTCGTAACAAAGGGCTGCTTAGATTTCATGAACAATTCCTTATTAATCGGATTTCCTTCCGTCCTGTCGACATTGATGTGCCATTTGACCTCGACTGGCGTTCCGGCCAGCAAGAAAGGAAAAGGCTTCGTTATGTCGATTCCAGCAGTCTGTGCCTCTGCCTTCACGAACTTCTGCAGGTCAACATAGCCTTTAACTGTATTGGGTATCGGCACGTCCTGCCATTTGGTTTGCTCCGTCCAGACAAGGAAGAATGCGCCGTAGTTATAGCTATGGTCCACAGTAAAGTCCTGGCCGCGGACTTTGGTGATATACGGTTTTGAATCGAAAATAGTTATCTCTCCATCCAGGCCGTCGATAGGCCCGACTGCGTATAGACCCTTTCGGCCGGAAAAAGCCTCTAATGACACGACACTTGCCGCCTTGCCCGTTTTAAATATGTCCCTTTGAGCGCCGATATATTCAATCAAGCCCTCTTTTATGGAATTAATAGCAAAGGCTGTCCCTGCAACTACCACAATGCACAGGGCAAACAATATAAGTCGCTTTATAGTAAAAACTTCCCTTTTTTCTTCCTGCCAAAATTCGCACTTCATCATATTCCTCCGGTTCTTTGAATTAACACCGAGAAAATTCGCAAACGCCTTCTTCGTGCATAGTTATTGATTCAGCTCAAGATAGCCATCCTTGAGATGATACACATGGTCGAAACCTCTGATCATCCTCTCATCGTGAGTTACCACGATCACCGCCGATTGATTTTCTCTTGCGATCTTCCGTAACAATTCCATGACCTTCATTCCCCTGGCAGTATCCAATGATGCCGTCGGCTCATCGGCCAGGATGAGCTTTGCCTTGTTTGCCAGGGCTCGGGCAATGGCCACTCGCTGTTGTTCGCCCCCTGAAAGCCGGCCAGGCAGATAATCGGCCCGCTTGCTGATCTCCATGTATTCGAGAAGCTCC
>JBAIXS010000203.1:0-6022 GCA_037916395.1 Candidatus Sulfobium mesophilum | reverse complement strand
CCCTCGCCTTCTGCCCTGCCGAATTCTTCAAGGATCCACTCTTCAGCCTTGTGAAAAACGCCGATGTCAAAATACCGCCTGAATTCCTGTAATATGGTGTAATTGTGGGAGTGGTAAACTCTGGCATCGGCCGCATAGGCTATCTTGTAGCCGGCAAGCAATAATTTAGCACCCGCATAAGTATCTTCCGACAGGATCAGCCTGCGCTTAAACCCGCCCGCCTGAAGAAGGGCTTTTTTCCTGTATGCTGAAAAAGCATTTGACAAAAAAGGCGTCCTGATCTTAAATTTTTCTTTGTCTTTTAAGCTTCGAAGAAAAGATTTCTCCGGGTAATTAAATAGCCTCAGATGCGCGGCAAGGGGTGAAGCATCGGGATAAGGCAACTGTCTTCCGTAGGCCGCCCCAACTGTTACATCTTCGAAAGGCCGCACCAGGTTTTCTATCGCCTGTTCATCGGAGGGCAGCGCATCCTGAGTGAGAAATATGACTATATCACCCTTTGCTTCCTCTGCCGCCATGGTGCGGGTCCCTCCGTGGTCGAACTCCCCACTTTTTATTTTAAGAAGCCTGGCTCCGAAAGATTCCGCAATACCTTGCGCATCGTCCGAATATGAAGAGTCCACAATAATTATCTCAGAAGGGATGGTCTGTATCTTTAATTTCGCCAGGAGCTCACGCACCTGTTTCCCTGCGCTCTTTATGGGGATGATGATGCTTATCATGTTGTGAGCAGCGTATTAGTCATCTCCTCGGGGTATATTATACCGCAATGTCTTCCCTGACTAAAAATGCCTTTATCGGCGCAGCCTTAGCGCTGCCTTTTGGTAAAAGAATCAAACCATATGTTATACTTTTTTTATGTCCAACTCGGATTCTACCGCTGTAAATGGGCCTCTTATCACCAGCGAAGACCTGCCGAAGGTGCCCTTTGTCTTAAACGGCATATCTTCACGGTTTATCCGCGAGAACCTCATTGTCCCGCTAGAGCTAAAGCAAAACAAATTGAAGGTGGCAATGGCGCGTCCTGATGATGCACAAACCATTGATGCCCTCAGGGTAGCGACATCGGCAGAAGTGCTGGTGTATGCCGCCGACCCTACGGCCCTCGGCGATTATATAGCAAAGTTCTACGGCCAGGAGCCCCAGAACATCAACAAAATCGTTGAAGATATGGGGGAAAAGGGGTTCGAATTTATCAAGGAAGAGGAAGAGGACGTAGGACACCTTAAGGACCTTGCCTCGGAAGCGCCGATCATCAGGCTCGTCAACCTTCTGCTGACAAGAGCCATTGAAAGCAGGGCCAGCGATATCCATATCGAACCCTTCGAGGATGAATTGAAGATACGTTACCGGATAGACGGGGTTCTGCACGAAACCGAATCCACGCCAAAGAAACTACAGGCTGCGATTGTCTCACGTGTAAAGATCATGGCGAAGCTCAATATAGCAGAGAGAAGACTCCCCCAGGACGGCAGGATAAAACTCAAGTTCGGGCCTAAAGAAGTCGACCTCAGGGTCTCCACGATACCTGTGCTCCACGGAGAAAGCATTGTCATGAGAATCCTCCATAAGGAAGGCATAGTAGTAGATCTGGACCTTTTGGGGTTTCCGCCGGAGACGCTTGAGGGGTTCAACCAGGTCATTACAAAACCTAACGGCATAATACTTGTCACTGGTCCTACCGGAAGCGGCAAAACGACGACCCTTTACGGCGCTTTAGACAAGATAAACTCACCAGACAGGAAGATTATTACTGTGGAGGACCCGGTCGAATACCAGCTCAAAGGAGTCAACCAGATCCAGGTCAAACCCCAGATCGGCCTTCACTTCGCCAGCACGCTTCGGCATATAGTGAGGCAAGACCCCGACATCATAATGATAGGTGAGATCAGAGACCTCGAAACGGGTGAGATAGCGATTCAATCTGCTTTAACGGGCCATCTCGTTTTCTCCACGCTTCATACGAATGACGCACCCAGCGCGATCACCAGGCTTCTCGACATGGGAGTAGAAAATTTTCTTTTATCCTCGACTATCAGAGGAATACTTGCGCAGAGGCTCGTGAGGATCATCTGTCCGTCCTGTAAAACGCTTGATGAGGCCGCCGACCGTGAGGGCCTTGAGAAGCTCGGCATCGGAAGCGACGTCGCCATCTACAAAGGAAACGGATGTGAACACTGCGCCTATACAGGGTATTACGGCAGACTTGGGATATTCGAGCTCTTGCTTGTTGATGACGATGTCCGCAGGCTTATCCTGAAAAGCGCAGACTCCAACCAACTCCGGGATGCCGCAAGGCGTCATGGTATGAGAACTCTTCTTGAAGACGGCACCGAGAAGATACGGGAAGGGCTCACGACTTTAAGCGAGGTTCTCAGGGTAACCCAGGAGGTATAGTGGGAATCTTTTCCTACAAGGCCACCACTATCGACGGCTCCATAGTGGAAGGCGTCATAGAGGCAGTCGACGAACGAGATGTTGCGGCGCGCCTCAAAAACTCGGGTGTCATCCCCCTTGCAATAACCACTCCGAAAGTAGGGCTCGGAAAGAGGTTTATCCCGAAATCGTCGCGCGGAGATATCCTAACCTTTACGACTGAGCTTTCCTCTCTTTTGGGCGCCGGCCTGCCCCTTGACAGAAGCCTGAACATCCTCTCAGAGATCACCGAGAGCAGCGACATGAAAAACGTAATCAAGTCTGTCCTCAAATCAATCAGGGAGGGCAGTTCGTTCTCTGACGCGCTGCAGAAACAACCGCGCGTCTTTCCGAAGCTCTACATAAATATGATCAGGGCAGGTGAGGCAGGCGGCGTGCTTGATGTTGTACTCGATAAGTTAAACGAGTTCCTTGAATCGGCAAAGGAATTGAAAGATCATGTGTTTTCCGCGATGATATATCCTGTCATCCTGCTGCTTACCGGAGGGGCGTCGATTATCGTTCTTCTCACTTACGTCCTGCCTAAATTCTCGTCTATTTTTGCTGAAATGGGCGCCCAATTGCCGCTTTCGACCCGCATGATCATCGATTTCAGCAATGCGATAGCTTCATACTGGTGGATGCTGTTGGCGGGAGCAGCAGGAGTCTGGATAGTTTTCAGGAATTACGTTAAGACCGAGGCAGGGCGGCTCCAGTGGGACTCTTTCAAGCTCAAGCTGATGGGCGATGTCATCAGGAAGGTAGAGACGGCGAGATTCGCCAGAACGCTGGGGACACTCCTCAGAAGCGGCGTCCCCCTTCTGCAGGCGCTTAACAACTCAAAGGACATTATAAACAATCAGGTCATCGCCTCGGCCATAGACCAGGTTTCGAAGGGCGCCAAAGAAGGGAAGGGCATTGCGGCACCCCTTGCCGGCACCAACGTCTTTCCCGCACTCGCCCTCTCGATGATAAAAGTGGGAGAGGAAACCGGACAACTGGACACCATGCTTTTGAAAGTGGCGGTCACATATGAAAGGAGCCTGCGCGTTGCGATAAAACGGTTCGTTAGTCTCATGGAACCGGCCATGATCCTCAGCATGGGACTGATAATAGGCTTCATAGTTCTGTCGATGCTCATGGCTATCTTTAGTATCACCAACCTGCCTGTTTAAGCATGTTATTGGGGTTTCACAATTGAATGCGGTTTATTCAGAAAATCTCCCCCTACCCCTCCTTGTCAAAGAGGGACAACATTCCTCCCTCTTCCACAGCGAGGGGAGGAGGGATTTTATAATCCTATTTTTCCCTTATTCTAAGACTGTCAGTAGGCGCGCCCTGGACAATAATAAGGGATTCACACTTCTTGAGCTTATCATCGTAATGTTTCTTATTGGGCTGACGCTCGCGCTTGCCGCCGTACTTTTTTCAAACACCCTCCCCTCAAGTAAATTCAGCTCAACTGCAAGAGAATTAGCGGCTTCAGTCCGGCATGCAAGAACCCTGGCGCAATTAAAAGGCGAAAAGCAGACTCTCACCATAGACATTGACTCCCGCAAATACGGCATTGACAGTGTGACCTCCAAAGATATACCGCCGGGCGTGTTCATCAAGGTTGTTGACCCTCTGCAGGGAGACATCCAGACAGGTAAATATCAGTTTTCCTTTCCCCCAATCGGCGGGGCCGAGGGAGGCACGATTGTTCTATGGAACTCAAAAAAAACAGTCCGTATAGAGATCGATCCCATTGTGGGGTCTGCGATGGTAAAATAGATGGGGATATCCATATTTACTATCAATAAAGGCCCCATTCGCGCTAAGACGGCATTCTCTCTCATTCCGGCTTCGTTCCGGGGCACCGTCGAGCATCACCAAACTGGTGATGCAATGCGCGCCGCTGAAACCGTTCGAATGCATCCCCGCACAGCTTTGATGGCAAATTTAAGGCAAGGCAGCGGCTTTACTCTTCTTGAAGTCCTCGTTGCTCTTGCTCTCCTCAGCATCGCCCTTATAGTTATCCTCCAGCTTTTTTCGGCAAACCTAAAGGGGATAACCGCTTCAGAGGAAACAGCAAAGGCGATGATGAAGGCAGATTCCGCAATGAGGGAAGTCCTGGATGACGAAGACATCGCCGAAAAATCATCGTCAGAGACAACAAAAGACGGATACAGGATAGATGTTTCAATAACAAACGCCGACGAAGACAGGACCGGCAACCTGTCCATGAAACTCCTCGAGATAAACCTAACGGTGCACTGGAGAGATGGAGCAAAAGAGCGCACGGTAACTCTAAAAACGATGAAGGCCGTGCCCAGGAAGATATGATGAAGGACCCGAAAAGCACGACTCACTGCCTAAAATGCATGCATAATGACAGCATAGCGAGGGGATGCAGAGTGCTCGACAGTAGAGGGTTTACCCTGCTGGAACTCATAATCGCCATAGCAATCGTCGGTATCATAGTCGTCATTGTCGCCGGAGCCATGAGACTCGGAATTAAATCCGTTGACAGGGGCGAAAAGAGGATAGAAACAATGGAGAGGATAAGAACATCGCTCAATATTATCGAGGCGCAGGTGCAGTCCATGACCGGACTCACGTATATCGACAACGGGGAAAAAAAACGTTATTTCAAGGCGGCCAGGGACTCCATGCAGTTTTCAACAAACTATTCAATCTGGGGGGGACAGAAAGGATATGCGGTCGTCTCCTATACTGTGGAAACCGGCAGCGACGGGAAACAGACGATGAAGGCGTCTGAAAATGTTGTCGGCGTAGAAAACTCCCGGCAGACATTTCTTTTGGGTTCCTACGACAAAATTTATTTCGAATATTTTTATAAAGGCCCCACAGACGAAAAAGGCAGCTGGACGGAAGAATGGACGGATGACGTCAACATGCCTGAAAAGGTAAAGCTCCATCTGGTCTCCGGGCAAAATGACTTTGGTCTTATCATGCCAATAAGAATAGCACAATATCTCAACACCACCGCGGTCCCGGCTTCAGCCGTGCCGCAGGCCAACTAATGATGCACGGCAGACAATTCCCTTCAGCAGGCTCCGGGGAAACGGGCATCGCTCTATTAATGGTCCTTTGGGTCCTGACGGTGCTGATGGTTATCGTACTGGCCTTTTCCTACATGGGAAGAACAGAAACCCAGGCATCCCTCGCATTCAGGCAGGGTTTTGAAAAAAAATTTCTGGCAGAGGGCGGGGTAGAGAGGGGCGTAATCGAAATCGCCTACGGAAAAATGAACCCAAATGCCCAGGCTGTCCCTGAGGGCGGCGAACCGTGGAAAACCGACGGCACACCATATACCATCAAAAGCGGTGAATATGGACACTGTATTGTCAGCATCACCGATGAATCCGGGAAGATAAACATAAACACACTCAATGACTCATCTGCTATAATAATAAAGAATCTTTTGTTGAATTCCGGTGTTCAGGAAGAAGTGGCGGATACTATCACAGACTCCATTTTAGACTGGAAAGACGCTGATGACCTCACGAGGCTCCACGGGGCTGAGGATGACTATTATAAGTCTCTTCCTAACCCATATAAGGCAAAGAATGCTGATTTCGAGACGCCTGAAGAGCTTCTGCTT